>CALFPI010000423.1 GCA_937919035.1 uncultured Gemmatimonadaceae bacterium | reverse complement strand
CCGGACAAGACCAGCGTGTGGCAGGAGATTGCCCGCGTGTTGAAGCCCAATGGCCGTGTGGCAGTCTCCGACATCGCGCTCAAACGTGCGCTGCCGGAAGCGGTGCGCACCGCCGTGGAATCCCTCGTGGGTTGTGTCGCCGGTGCGGTGCTTGTTGCCGAGACCGAGACGATGGCGCGGGCAGCGGGACTCGTCGACATCCAGCTGCAGGAGCGCGATCAGAACATCGCTGCCATGGATGCCTGGCACGACCCCCTCTACCGGGAGATCGAGGCGGGACTGCCAGAGGGGACAACCCCGGTGGATTTCATCACCAGTCTGGCGTTTTCTGCACGCAAGCCGGGGGGCAACTAGTCATGCCGGCCACGGCTGCGTGCCCGCGTCTGTCGACACTCGATCGCTTCCTCACACTGTGGATTTTTCTGGCCATGGCTGTCGGTGTCGGGGCAGGATCGCTGGTTCCCGGCGTAGTCGACATCATCACCCACCTGCAGGTGGGCACCACATCGATCCCCATCGCCGTGGGTCTGATCCTGATGATGTACCCGCCTCTGGCGAAGGTGAAGTACGAACAGTTGCCCAAGGTGTTTCGCAATACCCGGATTCTCGGCCTGTCCCTGCTGCAGAACTGGGTCATTGGCCCGGTGCTGATGTTCACGCTGGCGATCCTGTTTCTCAGCGACCGGCCGGAGTACATGGTAGGGCTGATCCTGATCGGCCTGGCCCGTTGTATCGCCATGGTCATCGTCTGGAATGAACTGGCTCACGGGGACAACGAATACGCCGCCGGTCTTGTTGCCTTCAACTCAATCTTCCAGATCCTCTTCTATCCGGTATATGCCTGGCTCTTTCTCACCTTTCTGCCCCCGCTCCTCGGCTTGCAGGGCGTCATCGTTGATATCACCATGGGGCAGATCGCCGAGAGTGTCTTCATCTATCTCGGTATTCCCTTCTTCGCTGGCATGCTGACGCGTTTCGTCCTGGTGCGGATGCGCGGCATGGATTGGTACGAAGGCGTCTTCATACCGCGCATCAGCCCGGTGACACTCATCGCGCTGCTGTTCACCATCGTCGTCATGTTCTCTCTCAAGGGTGAGCACATCATTGCCGTGCCCCTTGATGTCGTGCGCATCGCTGTGCCCCTGCTGATCTACTTCGTCCTCATGTTTCTCGTGTCGTTCGTGATGGGTCGCTGGATCGGTGCCAACTACGCGCAGACGGCTACCCTATCCTTTACGGCGGCGTCCAACAATTTCGAACTGGCAATCGCTGTCGCTGTCGGCGTTTTCGGCATCGGCTCGGGTGCCGCCTTTGCCGCTGTGATCGGACCTCTCGTGGAAGTCCCCGTCCTTATCGGCCTGGTCTCGGTCGCGCTGTGGCTGCAACGCCGCTGGTGGAGCCCGGCATGAACATCGATCTGGAAATCTTCAAAGCCTGCGCCGACGCAACTCGACTGCGCCTGCTCGTCCTGTTGTCCGAGCGAGAGCTCTGCGTCTGTGAACTCGTGGATATCCTGCAGATGCCGCAGGGCAAGATCTCTCGCCATCTGGCGATCCTGCGCCGCGCCGGGCTCGTCACCGATCGCCGGGACGGTACGTGGATCAACTACTCCCTGCAGCGCACCGACGCGCCTCTGACCCGACGGTTGCGAGCCTATCTCAAGGCTGAGGGACGCATCGGTGACACAGCAACAGCGGATCTGGCACGATTGCGGGATCTGGCCGACTGTGGTGAGATCTGTGCCCGCCAGGAGCGGCTCGCCAAACAGTTGACCGGGCAACTGGCCACAGTCTAGACGAGGCTCTGGGTCACTGCCGGCGCGTGCACGATGAAATCCGTGCCTTTGTCGACAGGCTGCCCAGAGTTTGTTGCGCCGGGTCCTTTGCGCCGGGTCCTTTGCGCTTGACCCTGGGCGCCGCAGTACCCGAGCTTGCTGGCTTGCCCGTCACCCCACAATAGAGAGCATCTGCATGAAGATCGTCGTCCTCGACGGCTATACGCTGAACCCCGGAGATCTCAGCTGGAAAGAGCTGGAGGCCCTGGGAGAGGTCCGTGTTTTCGAACATTCCACAGCGGCGCAGGTTACGGAACGAGCCCGGGATGCCAACGTGCTGTTGACCAACAAGACGCCGATTTCGCGGCAGACACTCGCGCAACTGGCGCAGGTGCGCTACATCGGCGTGCTGGCTACAGGTTTCAACATTGTGGATGTCGAGGCGGCGCGGGAGCGTGACATTCCCGTGTGCAACGTGCCCACGTATGGCACCGCTTCCGTTGCTCAGGCGGCCATCGCCCATGTCCTCAACCTGACACAGCGTATCGGCGATCATGCCGTCGCCGTCGCCGGCAACCGCTGGGCCCAATGCCGGGATTTCAGCTTTCAGGATCACCCGCTGGTCGAATTGGAGGGGCTCACCTTTGGTGTCATCGGCTTCGGTCGCATCGGTCGGCGCACAGCCGCACTGGCCCGCGCCTTTGGCATGCAGATCCTGGCCCATACCCGGACGCCGGACGCCGACATCGATTGGGCCGAATTCGTCGACGTTGACGAACTGTTACAGCGCAGTGATGTGGTCTCCCTGCACTGCCCGTTGACGCCGGCGACAGAACAAATCATCAATGCCGAGCGTCTGGCTCTGATGAAACCGACGGCGTTTCTCATCAACACGAGCCGTGGGCCGCTGATCGATGAACAGGCCCTGCAGGCCGCCCTCGAAGCCGGCACCATTGCCGGCGCCGGTCTCGATGTCATGGCCGTGGAGCCACCTGCCGCCAACCACCCGTTGTACCATGCCCACAACTGCTACGTCACCCCACACAACGCCTGGGCCACAGGAGCGGCGCGCCAGCGCCTGCTGGGCACCGTCGTCGACAACGTGCGCGCCTTTGCCGCGGGCACGCCACAGAACGTGGTGAACTAGAGCCGCGCCGCCCTGGGGTCACCGAGTCCCGTTCTTGACCTGCCCCCACGAGATTGCCATGACATCCGTCGAGGACTCGGAGGACAGGATCTCGACCTCATAAAACTCGGCGCCGGATTCGGTGACCAGTTCGATGTAGTCGGTCACCGTCCCCGGGGGGAAAGGCAGATCGACCCACGTGTCCGGCACGTAGTCGAAATCGTACACATCCGCCACGAGTGCGTCCGCCATGGTTTCCGTTTGCCCCGTCTCGCCGTAGGTGGCCCCCAGGTAGGCGAGCACGGCGTACGATCCAGCATCGGCGCCGACACGTAGACGCACTCCGTCGATGGCTCGGGGCGTAGCAAAAGTAAACACCAGATTGCCCTTCGATGGCCAGGCGAAGACTTTCGCCTCGTCGCTGTTGTCCGGCGTCAGGCCATCTGTGAGAAACTCCAGCGAACCATCGAAGCGATTGTAGCCCAGCGTTGCCCGGGTGACCGCATCCACAGCAATGTTGGACCCCACAGCGTGAATCCAGGCTGCCGACAGCAACAGTCCGACAACGATGCCCGTGCCCATTGTCAGGCGCTTCATGGCTAGCGCACCAGCAACATCTTGCGGGACTCCTGGAAGGCTGTCGTGGAGAAACGGTAGAAGTAGGTCCCGGTCGCACGCCGTCCTGATTCCCAGCCAACCACGTGCGAGCCACCCTCATGCCAGCCATCTCGCAGCACTTCTACCAGCTGCCCGCGAGCGTTGAAGATCTCGATTCGGGCATGGTCGGCGCGGGGCAGACGGTACTCGATCAGCGTCGTCGCATTGAAAGGATTCGGGTAGTTCTGTGACAGCACGTGGCTCTGCGGCGTCGCCTGCGCCTCATCGAGCACCGCCGTTGCCACGGGGTAGTCATACGGCTCGTCCACCATATGCCAGTGTTGCTCATTCTGCCCGGCGTAGTCGCGACGCAGGTAGTAGGTCATGAGCGGCGTCCGTGCGAACGTCGACAGATCGCGGCGAAGTGGTTGGCCCTCTTCCCAGGCGTACACGGGGACGGCGTGGGGGTTCACCGTATCACTGAGGCCACGTGTCACAGCCGCATGGAACAGA
>CALFPI010000422.1 GCA_937919035.1 uncultured Gemmatimonadaceae bacterium | reverse complement strand
CGGAGAGTGGCATCCCACTCCATGCCAGCGCGGATGTTCACTACCTTCCTACCGACAACCCTTGATGAGGGCTCGTGCTCACCGCGAACGGAGGCAACATGAAGATCACTGGATTTGAGCGGACCGTACTACGCGTGCCCTTTCGGCCCGGCATTCTACCGTCCCCTGAGTACGGGGAGTTCTCACCCAACAAGGACTTTCACCCGATATCGTACCCGGAATCCGTCGAGCGTCGCTGTCAGGATCTGGTGCGCCTGCACACCAACGAAGGGGTCACCGGGATCGGCATGACGCCACCTTACTTCGGCGTGCAGCAGAATCCACCACCCGACTGGCTCGGCCGGGATCCGTTGGATTTCGAGCCGCATGATCTGGGTGGAGGCGGCTGGCAGATGGCCCTGCTCGACCTGATCGGCAAGGCGCTGGGACAGCCGCTGTACAGAATCTTCGGCGGTCTGGCGCAGGAATCGATCCATGTCGACTACTGGATCGCCCGCATGAGCCCGGAGGATACGGGGTTGGCGGCGCAACGGGCCCTGGCGGAGGGTTTCACCGGGTTGAAGATGAAGTGTCGCTACGAGGATGGCAACGTCGTCGATCGCGTGCACGCCGTGCTTGATGTGGCGCCCGCCATGCGCGTCGTCATCGATCCCAACGAGCGTTTCCACACGGTGGAGAACACGCTGGAGCTGGCGCGCCAGCTGGAGGGCAAGGATGTCGTGTTCGAGGATCCCATCCCAAAGGATGACTTCGGTCTGTACAAGCGCCTGAAGGAAGAGACCTCGATCCCCATCGCCCCGCATCTGCAGACCCACCTGCAGGCGATCGAAGTCGTTCACCGGGGGGCGGCTGATGCCTTCAACATCGGGCCCTCCGACTGGGACTTTCTGCACATGGCCCGCATTGCCGCCGATGGCGGTCTTCCTGTGTGGATCGCCTCCAACGTGGATCTGGGACTGTTCGATGTCTTCCGCCTGCACGCAGCCGTGGCGACACCAAACTGCACATTCGGCTCCGATATCTGTGGCAGCTTCGTGCACGAACACTCGCTGCTCACCGAGCCGCTGGTGGTCAACGGCCGGGCGAAAGCGCCTTCCGGACCGGGCCTGGGTGTCGATCTCGATGAAGATGCTGTGGTGCGCTATACGGTGATCGACTGAGGCCGGCCCATGCGCTCAACGATCCAACAACACTTCGAGGCGTTGTTTCTCATTGATTCACATGGCGACCTGCTGTATATCAATGCCCCCGTGGAGCCGAAAAAATGCCCGGCGCCGTTGGTCTACTACGGTATCGCCGCCGACGAGGTGATTTTTGCGGTTCGAGCAGATGTCCCTACCAGGGACAGATTGCGACTGCAGGACATCGCCAAGAATGACGCATCGCCGAAGGGCTGCAGGGCCTTGCTTACCGCCGCCCGGACGGTCCTCGAGGAGCACTTCGTGGTTGGTACCGACTACAGCGGACCGACGTTTGAATTCCCCGAGGACCTGGGCGCAGAATCTGACTGCGTAGTGGTGGACGCGTCGAATTGTGCAGTGCTGAGCGGCGGATTTGACGACATCATTCCAGAGATCCGCGCGGTGCAGCCATGTGTTGCGAGTCTCGTCGGCGGGAGAGCGGCAGCGGTCTGCCAGACCGTGCGTCAGACACCCCATGCGGTGGAGGCAGGTGTGCTGACGCTGGAAGCGTTCCGGCGGCAGGGACACGGATGTCGCGCCGTCCGCGCCTGGGCGGCCTGCGTGCGTGACGAGGGGTGCAAACCGCTATACAGCACCTGGTGGGAGAACGAGGCATCAAGGGGTTTGGCCGCGTCTCTGCAAATGCGACAGTATGGCGTGGATGCGCATGTGTCACAAGCAATCTGAGTTCGGACGCAAGACCTCTCGCAGGTGCAAGAAGGAGTCGTAGACGCTCCCGCCCGTGCGCACAAGACGCTCCGCAGACTGATGGCCGAGAGCAACAACAATGGACCTGCACCCGAGAGCAATGGCGACCTCGACGTCGTGATCGGTGTCCCCAATCAGCAGCGTTGAACCCGGGCAGACCCCGTGTGTGGCAGCGAGTTCTTCGCCTCGTGCGATCTTGGTCACGGCGAGCCGGTCCGCCAGACCGTAGACGCCGCTGAAGAAGCCTTCGATACCCAGCATGCCCACCCAGGACTCCAGCATCCTCTGCTCGGCGGCGGATAGCACAAACTGGCGGATGCCCCGGTCCCGGAAGGAGCAGAGCAAGTCTCTGGTGCCCTCCACGAGGCGGCATTCGTTGACGCCGGAGAGGTACTGCTCATGGAACTCATCCGACAGTACTGAGAGGCCTTCTCGCGCCAGATCGATGCCCACCGCCGTGTAGTAGCCGGCAACGGGATGCCCGAAAAGCTGGCGGTGA
>CALFPI010000421.1 GCA_937919035.1 uncultured Gemmatimonadaceae bacterium | reverse complement strand
GGGGGACGTGGGTCGCCATGGCGGCGGGTCTGCTGAGCAAGTCGACGACGATCACGCTGCCCGCAGCGCTGCTGCTGCTCGATGTGTTCGTGCTCAGCGGTCGTGACCTGCAGCTCGTGGGACGGCGGTTCGTCACGCGCCACCTGCCGGGCTGGATCGTGGCGGCGGCGTACCTCATGATCGTCAGTGGCAACGGCTGGCTCGGTCGATCCCTGGCGCAGCAGGTGCGTGGACCGTGGGAGCAGGGGCTGACGCAACTGAAGGCGTTCGTCTACTACCTGGTGCTGCTGGTCACGCCGCTGCACCAGAGTGTGGAGCCGCAGTTCGCCGAGCAAGCCGCTTTCGGCGCCGAAGTCGGCCTGCCGTTGCTGCTGCTGCTGTCCCTGCTGGTTGGTGCCGTATGGCTGGCACGCAGCGGGCGCTGGCGGGCGCTGTTTCTGCTGTCGTGGGTGGTCCTGCATCTGTTACCGACGACGGTGGTACCGCTCAACGTGCTCGTCAATGAGCGCCGCGCCTATGGGCCTCTGGCCATCCTCTGTGTAGGCGCCGGCATCCTCCTGGCATCGGTGCGTCGCGAACGCGTGGTCCGTGTTCTGGCCGTGCTGGGTTGCGTCATACTGGGGCTGCTCTCCGTCGAGCGCAGCCGCGTGTGGGCCGATGAGTTTTCTCTCTGGAGTGACGCGACGCGCACGGCGCCCCGCATGTCGCGGACGCACCTGTATCTGGGCAATGCCCACAAGGATGCGGCGCAGCACGAGGTGAACCCGGCGACAGCGGAGCGTCACTGGCAAGCAGCAGACCTGGCCTATGGCAGGGCCTATGAAGAGGCGCGGGAACTGGACCTGCAACTGCGAGCCCTGAACAACCGGGGCGGCGTACGCCTGCAGATGGGTGTGCAACTGTTCTATCAGGACAGAGCCCGGGCGCGCGTGGAATTTCTCGCGGCCGAGAAACATTTCCAGGAGGCCGTGCAGCGGAATCCGGCCTACGCCGATGCGCTGGTGAATCTCGGCAATGTGACGATCATGTCGGCGCGGGCGGCGACAAGCCGTGGCGAAAGTGAAGCCCTGCTGCGGCGCAGCATCGCCTACAATACCGAGGCTTTGCGACTGCGCCCCAATCACTCTCAGGCGTACAGCAATCTCGGCGTCGTCTATCAGGATCTCGGTGAGTTCGACTCGGCCATCAACGCCTATCAACAGGCCCTGCGGCTGACACCCGGCGACTGGCTGACCATGAAGAACCTCGCCAGCCTGCTCTATCACTCGACGCCGGCAGAACTGGTGCCAGAACTGGGTCCGGGGCAGCGCGACGTGGTCCGGGCGCGGCTTGCCGAGAGCCGCACGCTGATCCGGCGGGCGTTACGGTTGAATCCCGCCGTGCCCAATGGGCAGGACCTCCTGCAGGCGATCGAGACCCGCCTGCAGAGTCTGCCGCAGGAGGGATGATGGCGCCGCAGACGTTGGGCACCCGCCGGCTGTGTGTAGCGCTGGCGGTCCTTGTCTTCGTTGTCTACGCCAACAGCGTCGACAACAGCTTTCACTTCGACGACCGACATTCTGTGGAGGAGAATGCGGCGATCCGCTCGCTGACGGCGATACCGACGTACTTCGTCGATGGCGGCGCGTTCTCGGCGGATCCCGATGTGTCGATGTATCGGCCTTTGTTGCTGGTCTCGTATGCGCTGAATTACCTGGTGGGGGGGACTCAACCGGCGGGGTATCACTTCGTCAACATTCTGCTCCACGCCGGCTTCGTGATTCTGGTCTTTCTCTGTGGCCTGCGCCTGACCGGCCGGCAGTTGCCGATGTGGTGGGCGGCAGCGCTGCTGGCGGTGCATCCGCTGAACAGCCAGGCCGTCAACTACGTCAGCAGCCGTTCGGGCATCCTCGCGGCGATCGGAGCTCTGGGGGCGTTCTATCTGACGAGCGTCGTGGCGCGACCGCGGCCCGTGGCGGCCGCCGCCAGTCTGCTGGCGGGATTGCTGGCGAAATCAACCGCTCTGGCCGGTATCGGTCTGGCAGCTGTTTA
>CALFPI010000420.1 GCA_937919035.1 uncultured Gemmatimonadaceae bacterium | reverse complement strand
AGTACACCTGCGCTGATCTGCTGAGCGCCGCTACACCGGCAGGTCGCTCTCCTCGAGATCGGCGAAGCGGCCATGAGCCGCATCTCTGTCGGACAGCACCGGGTTCGTACACCCGGGAGGCCAGGTGATGTCGATGTCGGGATCATTCCAGATGATGCCGCGCTCGTGCTCGGGCGCGTAGAAGTCATCGACCTTGTACGTGAACTCGGCCATGTCGCTGATGACGTAGAACCCGTGAGCGAAGCCCTTGGGAATGTAGAGCATGCGGGGCTCGTCCTCGCTCAGGGTGACGGCAAACCACTGGCCGAACTGCGCTGAGTCCCGGCGGACATCGATAGCTACATCGAAGACCTCGCCGCGCAGCACCCGTACGAGCTTGCTCTGCGCCTGCTGCACCTGGAAATGCAGGCCGCGCAGCACCCCGCCACGCGACCGCGAGTGGTTGTCCTGCACGAACTCGTCGTGGATGTCGAGGTCGGCGAAGGCCTTGCGGTTGTAGCTCTCCAGAAAGAAGCCGCGCCCATCGCCATGTACGGTGGGTTCGAGAATGCAGACACCAGCAAGTGCTGTGTCGATGCGTTTCATGTTTTGGTTCCTTGCGATAAAAGCCAGAGGCTACCAGGCTCAGTCGGCCAACACGGCATGCAGGATGTGGTGCAGGTCGCCAAAGCGGCGATTGTAGTCTTCGCGGCTGCGGCGGATGACATCGAAGGCCTCCTGGCGATCGTAGACATCGGTGATCTCCGTGCTGTGTGCCGGTTTTCCGGGAGCCTGCTTGTAGGTGAGAAAATAGTGGCGGAGTCGGTCAATCAACGGCTCGGGACAGTCGTGAATATCCCGGTAGCCACCATAGAGCGCGTCGCCCTTGAGCACGGCGATGATCTTGTCGTCCGCCTCGTCACCGTCGAGCATGCGCAGGCCGCCGATGGGGATCGCTTGTAGCAACAGGTCGCCGTGGGCGATGGTCTTCTCCGCCAGCACGCAGATGTCCAGGGGGTCCAGGTCGCCGACGATGCCGGTGCGGCCGGTACGCTCGGCGCATAGAGCCGCCACGCTCTCAGCACAGTAGGTCTGTGGCAACAGGCCATACAGCGCCGGGCAGACATTCGAGTACTGCTGTGGCCGATCGACGGTGAGGTAGCCGGAGACTTTGTCGATCTCGTACTTGACGGTGTCGGTGGGCACCACCTCGATGAAGGCGGTGACGACATCCGGCGCTCCGTCACCGATGGCGACACCGTGCCAGGGGTGGGGCTTGAAGAGGAGTCCCAGCGCGGTAATCAGCGGGTCGAGTTTTTTCTCCTGCATGGCTGCCGATCTCTCTTGTGATGGGGATGCAGACACGACAATCGCGGGAACTTAGGGCGCGAGCTTCCCGGGGGGTACGTCGCCCGGTGGGCCGGACGCCACCAAGGCCCAACCAATAATAACGGCACAAAGCCCGCGAAGATCTTGTGCACGGGAGGATGGTAGCAATCCCGTTGACAATTGTGAATGATAGGGTATATTGTCATATAAGACAGGTAAAACAGTAATGTTCAATTCATATTCTTTTCTCAGTGGAGGCTCTTGTGGATGCCATCAAGGTACTCATCGTCGACGATGAGGCAGCGGTTCTACGCTCCGTGACCCGGGCGCTGCGAAAGGAATCCTACATCATCGAGGCCACGTCGTCCCCGCTGGAGGCGCTTGAGTGCGTGCGGAAACAAACCTACGCCGTCGTCCTGTCAGACCACATGATGCCGGAAATGCGCGGAACAGATCTGCTGCGGCAGGTCCGCAAGGTCTCGCCGGACACGGTGCGCATCATCCTTACGGGTCACGCCGACTCGCACACCCTGGAACAGGCCGTCAACGAGGGTGAGATCTACCGGTTCCTCGCCAAACCCTGGGATGACGGCCACATGCGACGCCTGATCCGGCAGTCGGTGGAACAGCACGGGCTCAGCCGCGAGAACCGACGTCTCCAGACACTGACCGAGCAGCAGAATCAGGAGCTGCAGCGAGCCAACGCAACCCTCGAGGCGCGCGTGCAGGAACGGACGGCACACATCGAAGCCCTCAACGCGGACCTGCGGGAAAGCTTCGTCGGCGCCCTGAAGGGCATGGCCAGCCTGGTTGACGCCCACTCCCGGGTGATCGGCAGCCACTCGCGGCGGGTTGCCTCGCTGGCGCGGGATCTCGCCCGCCGCCTGGGTCTCGCAGAGGCCGACGTGTTCGACACCTTCGCCGCTGCGGTACTGCACGATGTGGGTAAAATCGGCGCCGACGATCACGGCGGCGCCGGACTTGAGCAGGCCGCCGAACACGCTGTCCGCGGTGAGACCATCGTCGGACGGGTTGCCGGCCTGCGGGCGGCGGCCCGACTGGTGCGGCACCACCACGAGAACGTTGACGGCAGCGGTGGTCCCGACGGCCAGCAGCACGAACAGATCCCCCTGGGCGCCCGGATCATCGCCGTGGCCAACGCCTACGACAATGCTTTGAACGGCGCCGACACCTTCGAGGATGCCGACGCCGCCGCGGTGCTCGAACAGCTGAACAGCCTGGTGGAGAAGTCACTGGACCGCAGGGTCCTGGGGGAATTGAAGGTGTTGCTGGCAGAGACCGGCCAGCTGTCCCGCGACCAGCATCAGGCCGAGGTGGGTCCGGAAGACCTGCAGGCCGGTATGCGTCTACTGCGCGAGGTCCGGACCGTAAGTGGCCGTCTGCTACTGGCGGCGGGTACCACGATCCAAAGTCAGCAGCTGGCCTCCTTCCGTCGGTTCCAGGCTACCGACCCCGTCGTCGAGGCGATCCTCGTGACTCGCAGGCGCCACTCCGGGAAAGCATAGCAGCGCCCCTTTTTTTGCTCTCGTATGTCAGGTATGACTCTTACGAATGTTTAGGCATATGCATATTACGACACATCCAAACTGCGGCTGTGCCACAGGCCCCAGTCAACGCTCAGACAGGAGATCCCGGATGACACCCACCAGACGTCTTGTGGGTGTCATCGCGATGGCAGCCTTCACCGCTGCCTGTTCCGACAACGGCACTACGCGCGCCCCCACGGCCGAGGCGACCGTCATGCACCTGGCTGACCTCGACATCCCAGCAGGCTTCGACTGGTCCGCCAGCCGTCACGAAGATTTTGTCGTGGAATTGCGGAGCCAGGGGGGCGTCGATGTCGCTACCGAAGGCACCTTCGTGTGGCTGCTGGACGGCGCCGATCGCGTCGTGATGCGCAGCCGGGTGCGCGGTGGCAGCGCTTCTTTTCGCGCCAAGCTGCCGGTAACAACGACGGGTCTGAAACTCGTCTATCCGACTACGGGCAACGTGCAGAGCCTGCCTGCTGTCCACGGCGGGGCGCTGGATATGGCGGTGGCCTACCCGACCTATCCGCCGCTACCGGGTCTGTTCTATGACCACGACCTCAAGCCGCGTTCGTCGTCGCCGTTGCCGGCGGGCAAGATGCTGCAGGCGGCGACGGTTCTCGTCAATGGCGATTTCGAGGCGGCCGACAGCCTCGCCATCGTCGCCGGTCACACCGACCCGGTGCCGGCCACCGGGGTCTGGTACCGTACGCCCGTGGCGCAGACCGGCTGGGAGCCGCGCCTGCTGGCTGGCAATCTGCGCATGGGCCATCCCACGATCGCGGACTATAGCTTCGTCTTCCAGGATATCTATGTCGACGCCGGCTCCGAGGTCCACTTCGGCGCTGCCCTGCGACAGCCGGCGGCCAACGAAGGGCTGCGCGCCGACCTGGTGCTGGTGAGCATGGATGCCGCCCCCGTGCCGATCGTCATCGCCATCCGCTCGATCGACGCCGCTGCGGATGAGTACAAGGATTGGACCTACGTTTCGGTCAGCGCCGACATGCCGGCAGGCACCAGTCGGGTGCGGGTCATGTTTGTCGCCTATCCGGGGACCAAGCAGTTCTGGGTGGACGACGCCATCGCGCCCTTCGAGCCCACCCAGGACCTGGATGGCGATGGTGTGACCAACGACTTGGACGACTACCCGAGCAACCCCCTCAAAGTGGTACGCACGGTGGTGCCGTACGCCGGTGTTGTCACCCAGGCTTTCGAGGATCTGTGGCCGCAAATGGGGGACTACGACTTCAACGATCTGGTGCTCTCCCACCACATTGAATACGGCTACAACGCGGACAACCAACTCGTGGCCGCCGACATCGCCATCACCATCGACGCCCTCGGCGCCCAGGAACCCAACGGGCTGGGCCTGCGGTTCCTTGATTACGACGCCGGATCGGCGACGTGGTCCGAGCTCCCCGCCCAGGTCGTGGCCGGCGTCGCCGGCGCCACCCTGGACCCGGCCAGCACCAACACTGTGCTGGTGGCCCAGAACCTGTTCATGACACTGCCGACCTACTACCAGAACAACGGCGAGGGCCCCTCGGCGACGCCGCACCAGCTCAACGTGCGCGTCGACTTCGATCCGGCGGCACCGCAGGCGGCGGGGGAGCTGGAGGCGGAATTCTTCCTGTTCCGCGCCTATGACCGCAGCCACGAGATCCACAGGCCCGGGTTGCCGCCGACTGCGGCAGCGGATGCCTCCCGGTTCGGGACGGCGGACGACGCCACGGAACCGGCGACGGCATGGCGCTATCGGACCGCAGCCGGGTTGCCCTGGGGACTCGAAGTGTTGTCGGGGGAGGGTGGCTTCGCCCAGCCCCGGGAACGCATCTCCATCCTGCAGGCCTATCCCGCCTTCGGTGACTGGGCCACGTCCGGGGGGCAGAGCAACACCGACTGGTTCTCGCACCCCGAAGAGGATTCTGTGTTCCGCTAGCAGATTGGGTCGTCCCACGCAGATGGACGACCGACGTCAGTATCGCAACAGGAAAGGGCTCCGCCGCAGGTCGGCGGGGCCCTTTCTGTCTGCTGCCTGCAAGTATCGCTGGTGCAGCGTCCAGGTGGACCGCTGTCAGGGCTTTCTGAAGGAAATACTAAAAGGCAGTAACGTCACATAAAGCACAAAAACATGTTGACATGAAAAGGTTAATAGATATATTAGTCAGGTAAGACATAACAATAAGGAGTCATATATGTCCACACGCGCCAAATCCAGGAGTGTCACAGCGGTTGCCGATCGGGTCCGTCCCGGCATCCGCTTCCTGGTCATCGATCCCAACGCCGAAGACTCGGCGTCGCACTTTGTCCGGCTCCAGGAGATCGACGCACAGGGTCGCTTCTACGTCGACGGTCACGAACTGGCTCTGGGCGTCGGCACGACGGTCCATCTCTTCAGTGTCGGCCAGGGTGCTACGGTCTGTCTGGAGGCCAACGTGGAGGCCCGGAGTAGGCTGAAAGGTGGCCTCCCCGTGATGGTTCTCGAGCCGCCTCGGAAGCTGGAGCGCCGGCCGCGCCGCTCCTGCTTCCGGATGCAGGTCCTACTGCCCGGACACCTGGAGTGGACCGACGCCGAGGGGGGAGGCAACAGACTCCCTGTGACGGTGACCAACCTGAGTGGCGGCGGTTGCCGTCTGGCCGCAGGCGGCGCCCCGCCTGCGGGAGAGGACCTGAGCCTGACCCTGGACGTCCCCGAAGACTACGTGCAGCACCTCGTCGAACAGCGCCTGGAGCGTGATCCGCGGACGCGCCTGCCGACCGAAGATCCGTTGGCGATCGCCTGGACCGTGCGCAAGCAGCTCGAGGGAGCCTTGTCGCGCCTCCGCGGAGATCTCCTCAACCTCTCCCCCATCGCTACGGGCGAGGCCTTTGAACTGGCCTTTGCCTTTCACGAGCCGAAAGAACAGTGCTTCCGGCTCGTCCACTTCCTGCAGCGCCGTGCGCTGCGTCGCGGCCTGCTCGACAGTGCCACGATTTCCAACTGAGAGGACTCGAGCCTTGAGACGACGAACGTTGACCACCGGTGACATCGCCCGCTACTGTGACGTCACCCCACGCACCGTGATCCGCTGGATCCAACGCGGCCACCTGCGGGCGCACCAGCTGCCCGGCCGCGGCGACAACCGCGTCGATCCGGAGGATTTTCTGGCCTTCCTGCAGCAGCACGCGCTGCCGGTGCCGTCGGAGACCGAGAATATCGCATTGGCGGGGTCGGCAGGTGGCTGAAACCCTTCGCCCCGCGGTGCTGCTCGTCGATGACGAGCCCGCGATTCTGCGTGCCCTGCAGCGCCTGTTGCGCCGCGAGGACTACGAGATCCTGACAGCAGAGGATCCGCGGACGGCCCTGCAACTGGTGGCAGCCCACGAAGTCGCCGTCGTCATCTCCGATCAGCGTATGCCCGCCGGCACCGGCACCGACCTGCTGGCGCAGGTGGGGCTGGTGTCGCCGAACACGGTACGCATGGTGCTGACGGGGAACACCGACGTGGAGACGGCAGTAGAGGCCGTCAACCGTGGCGCCGTCCACCGCTACCTGCTCAAGCCGTGGGTAGATGACGAACTGCGTCTGACGCTGCGCGAGGGGGTAGCGAGCTGGCAGCTGCGGCGCCGTAACGCCGAACTGCAGGACCTGACGAGGGCGCAGAACGAGCAGCTTCGCGCCCTTAACACGCGCCTGGAGGACCGTCTGGAGGCGTTGCGCCGCGCCGAGTCCGAGGTGCAGCAGTCCAGGGCACGGGAAGTTGTGCTGGGACGCCAGATCCAGGAGTCCCTGCTGCTGGGCCAGGGGGTCGACGCGGTCAGCGGGGCCTGCTTCGGGATCGTCTCCGAGGGGGCGCAGGTGATTGCCGGTGACTTCTACGAGGTCCTGGCGCGCACCGAGACGGGCTTCGATCTGGTCATTGGTGACGTCATGGGCAAGGGCGTCGGCGCCGCACTGTTGGGGGCGGCGACGAAGACGCAGTTGCTGTCGAGCATCAACGACCTGCTGACCCGCAACGGCACCCTGCCCTCTCCGGCCCGGATCGTCGCCCATGCCAGCCGTCGCCTCAGCCGCCGCCTCTCCGAGCTTGAGTCCTTCGTCACCTTGTGCTACGCCCGGTTCGATCTGGCGGCGGGCGTCGTGTCCCTGGTGAGTTGCGGTCATCCGCCCGTCATCGTGCGCGGCAGCGACGGGTCCTGTCAACTGGTGGAGGGGGCCAACGCGCCAGTGGGTGTCGTGGAGAGCGAGACCTTCGAGGAGGTGCGGATCGCGCTGCAGCCGGGGGACCTGCTGTGCCTCTACTCCGACGGTCTCACCGAGGCCCGCAACGGCACCGACGGGATGTTCGGCCAGGAGCGCCTGCTGGCGGCGATCCGCCAGCACGGTGAGGCCGGTGCCGAGGCGCTCGCCTTGCAACTGCGTGAGGAGGTCATCGCCCACGGAGGCCAGCGACTGGAGGACGATCTGACCTGCATCGTCGTCGAGGTGCCGGGCGCGCCCGGCCGCCAGATCGAGCTGCAATTGGTAAGTGACCCACGGCGCCTGCCCGACCTGCGCCATGCCGCGCAACGACTGTGTCCCGACGCCGACACGGTCACCCGCGCCCACGTCGACCTCGCCGTTACCGAGGCGGCGACCAACATCATGCGCCATGCCTACGGCGGGCGCATCGACCAGCCCCTACGCCTGAATGGCTGGCGTGACGGCGACACCCTGTTTCTCGAACTGCACCACGAGGGGCAGCCCTTCGACCGTGACGCACAGCGCGAGGCGCGACTGCCGCTGGCCGAAGGCGGCTATGGCCTCGAAATCCTTGCCGGCGTCACCGACGCCGTGGAGTACCGCTCCATCCACCCGCGGGCGCACGTGGTCCGTGTCACGAAGCACATCAACTCAGGAGAGAACACACCATGCAACTAACCGTCGATCGCATCGGCCAGGTAGCCCTCGTCACAATCCCGGGGCCGAACCTGGACGCCGGCAATGCCGAGAGTTTCAAACTCGTCACTGAATCCATGATGGGTCAGGGCGGCCATATCGTCCTCGACATGAGCGAGTTGGAGTTCGTCGACAGCTCGGGTCTTGGTGCCCTGCTGTCCTGTCTGCGCCGCTTCAGCCACTTCGGCGGCGAGCTGCGCCTGTGCGGGCTCACGAAACCCGTGCGCGTGCTTTTCGAGCTGGTGCGTATGCACCGCGTCTTTGAGATCTGCAACGACCGCGCCGAGGCTCTGCGCGCCTGTCAGGGCGGCGGCGAATCGGCCACCGCCGCCGCCTGAAGCGGCGACATCCACGAGAGGAACGAGAGATGAAAGCCATGATTCTGGCCGCGGGCCGCGGCACCCGAGTACGGCCCTTCACCGACCGCCTGCCTAAGCCGCTGTTACCGGTGCTCGGCACGCCGGTGATCGAGACGCTTGTAGAGCTGCTGCGCGACCACGGCGTGGAAGAGATCGTCATCAACACGAGCTACCGCTCCGAGCAGATCGAGAGTGTGCTGGGAGACGGCCGCCGTTTCGGCGCCCGCATCGCCTACTCCTTCGAGGGCTACCTCGAAGAGGGCGAACTGCACGGCGAGCCCCTGGGCTCGGCGGGTGCCATCCGTCGCATCCAGGAGCACTCGGGTTTCTTTGACACGCCCTTCTTCGTGCTGTGTGGCGACGCCCTCATCGACGTCGATCTGACGGCGATGCGAAACCGTCACGATGCCCGCGCGGCGCTGGCCTCGCTGGCGCTGGTCGAGGTGCCACGGGAGGATGTCACCAACTACGGCGTCGCCGTCACCGGCGCCGCCGGCCGCATCGAGGGCTTCCAGGAGAAGCCGACCATCGAGGCGGCGCGCAGCACCGCCGCCAACACGGGGATCTACCTCTTCGATCCCGCTGTCATCGAGCACATTCCCGCCGGTGTGGTGTACGACATCGGCAGCCAACTGCTGCCAGCCCTGGTGGATGCTGGCGCCCCCGTCTACGGCGACGCGTGCGTCGAGGAGTGGCTCGACATCGGGCGTCTGTCCGACTACTACCGGGCCACGCAGCTTGCCCTGAGCGGTCAGGCGCCGCGTGTCGAACGCCCCGGCCAGCAGGTGCGCGACGACCTGTGGTTGGGTGCCAACGTGAGCATCGATCTGGAGCGTACGACGATCGTCGGCCCGGTGTGCATCGCCGGCAGTGCCGTCGTCGAACCCGGGGCGACACTCATCGGCCCGGTATGGATCGGCGCTGGCAGCATCATCGAGACGGGTGCCACGGTGACGCGCAGCGTCGTCCTGGATCACACCCGTGTCGGCGGCACCGCCGACGTGTCCGACATGGTGGTCTGCGGCGAGCACTGCGTTACCGCCGACGGGACCACGGTGAGTCTCGCGGGCCGCGGTATCGAATGGGCCGTGTCGGATGCGCGTGTGCCAAGCAGTGTGACCCGGCAATCACGGCGGCAGTTCGTCGACAGCTTCATCCGCGCCGAGCCGATCACCGCCACGGCCTACTGAAACCAGAAGACAAACAGGAGAGCGATCGTGAAGACCGTACTCATCACCGGCGGCGCCGGGTTCATCGGCGGCAACTTCGTGCGCCACGTCCTGCGCGCGCACCCGGACTACCGCGTCATCAACCTCGACAAGCTGACCTACGCCGGGAACCTGGCGAGCCTGGCGGATGTCGCCGACGATCCACGCTACGAGTTTGTGCGCGGCGATATCGCCAATGCCGAGCTCGTGGACCTGTTGCTGGCCCGCGTCGACATGGTCGTCAACTTCGCCGCCGAGAGCCACGTGGACCGCAGTATCATGGATGCCGATGCCTTCATGCGCACCAATGCGCACGGCGTCTACACGCTGCTGAATGCGGCGCACCGCCACGGGGTGGAGCGCTTCCTGCAGGTCAGCACCGACGAGGTCTATGGCTCCCTGGCCCCCGAGGAGGCGCCGTGGACCGAGGCATCGCCGTTGGCGCCGCGCAACCCCTACGCCGTGAGCAAGGCGGCGGGAGACATGATGGCCCAGGCCTTCGCCATCACGCATGGGCTGCCGGTGGTGATCACGCGGGCGGCGAACAATGTCGGCCCTTTCCAGTACCCGGAGAAGCGCGTGCCCCTCTACATCACCAACGCCATGGAGGACCGTAGCCTGCCGGTCTACGGCAACGGTCGAGCCGTGCGCGATCACCTGCACGTAGAGGATCACTGCCGCGCGGTGGATCTGGTGCTGCACGAGGGCCAGTCGGGGCAGGCCTACAACGTGGGTGCTGGCAACGACGCCGATGGTGTGGCCCTGGCCGAGCGCATTCTGGCGGCCGTCGGCAAGCCGACCTCTCTCATCGAATTCGTCGCCGACCGTCCCGGTCACGACATGCGCTACGATCTGGACTCAAGCCGGATGCAAGCCCTGGGCTGGCGTCCCCGATTCGACATGGACGCCTGCATCGAGGCGACGGTAGCCTGGTACGTCAACCACCAGGACTGGTGGCGGCCGATCAAGGACAGCTCGGACTTCCGTGCCTACTACGCCCGTCAGTATCCTGCCCCCCCACCGGCCTTGCGCCGCGCCAGCTGAGAGAGCGAGACCCCCGATGCGCAGCCTCTGTTTGATCCTGACTCTGTCCCTGACGCCGGTGTGGGCCGCAGCCCCACAGGACGCACCCGTATTCGTGCCGCCCACACAGCAGGGGGGCTCGGACTTCACGCCGCTCGAGGTGCTGTCGCGCTTCGAGGCCCCGGTGACTGACGTCTATCGCCTCGGTGCCGGTGATGAGATCACCGTCGACGTATGGGACCACGAAGAGCTGTCCGGCCGGCACACGATCGGCCCCGATGGCCGCATCACCCTGTCCGTCGCCGGTGACGTGCGCCTGGCTGGTCTGAGCCGCGACGCCGCCCTGGCGGGGGTGAAGGCGGCACTGTCCTCTTTCTATCCGGATCTGATTGTCACCCTCCGGGTGGAGCGCTACACGTCCAACCGGGTCTACGTCCTCGGTCGCGTCATGAACCCCGGGGTTATCGCCTTCGACTCGGTACCGTCCCTGCTGGAGGCGATCACCCGCGCCGGCGGCCTGCCTGTGGGTGGCGAGGGCTCCAGTGATGCCAAGCTGACCCGCTGCGCCGTGATCCGTGGCAAGGACCAGGTGATGTGGGTCGATCTGCGCGAATTGCTGAAAGGCAACATGGGTCTGAATATCCGTCTGCTTCCCGACGATCTGGTCTACATCCCCGACTCCGATGATCAACTGGTCTACGTGCTGGGCGAGGTCCGCCAGCCCGGGGCCGTCCGGCTGACCCCGGACATGACCTTCCTGGACGCCCTGGCCCTGGTCGGCGGCCCCACGGAGGACGCTGCCACCGGCGGCATGCGCCTCGTCCGCCCCGGCGAGGGTGTACGCACCGAGATCTCTCTGGGCGACCTGACGGCGCCGAAGCCGGGGGAGAACGTGCTGCTGGAAGAGAATGACATCATCTACGTGTCGAAGCGCGGCGTCGCCCGGGTCGATTACTGGGTCCGCAAACTGAACCCCTTCGCCACCCTGATGATTCTGGGCACAGCAGTGAGCCAATAATCGACACCGACGTGGCGCTCCTGTCGGTTTCTCTATATACCTTATTGACAGGTTAGTCATGTTAGTATAGATTGACCTGTATAATCGAAGGGGGCGTCGCATGCTCCCGCTGCGCAGATCCCTCCTCACGGGTGCACAAAAGCTCATGATTGCGACCACATCTCCCCCAAACACCACGGCAGACAGCGGGGCCCGGACGAGCATACCGGCCCCCGCTGCGGCTCGACCTGCAGGTGGATCGCCGGCGCTGGCGCCACGGGTTACCAAACCCCTGGTCAGCCTGCGTCGCCACCGTCGTCTGGCGGTGTTGGTCTTCGGCGCCGTATTCCTGCTGGGCCTGCCGGTGGCCTGGGTCAAGGGTAAGGTCGCCTACTACACCGAAGGCGCCGTCTACGTGTCGCCGCGGTTCGTGAGCAATCTGCACGAGGATCAGGAACTGAGCTTCCAGTCCAACACCCAGTACCGACAGTTCGTGCAGCAGCAGGTGGCGACGGTGACCCGCTTCGAGATCCTCGCCAATGTCGTGGCGCGCACGGATTCGGGCAGCGCCGTGTGGCCTGCATCCCTGACGGCGGAGCAGGCGGCGCGCTGGCTGCAGCGCCACCTGCTGGTGAAACAGGTCCCGGAAACCTATCTGATCCGCATCGGCCTGGAATCCGGCTCGCCCAAGGATCTGGCACAGACGGTGAACGGTGTCATCGACGCCTACATGGAGCAGAACCAACTGGAGAGTGTCTATGCCAGCGACGAGCGCACGGGCAAGCTCCAAAGTGAGCGCGACAGGCTGCTGCAGGACCTGGAGGCGCAGTCGCTGCGGCAGACCACGCTGGCTCAAGCTCTCGGCGTGACCTCTTTTAACGTGTCCGTCCTCAACCCCTACGACCAGCTGTTGGTGGACAGCCGCAAGGAGCTCAACGACACGCGCCAGGACCGCATCCGAGCGGATGCGCGGCTGGCGGCTCTCAGTGAGGATGCGCGGCCGGAGGCACCCGCCGCGGCGGACGCCGAGGCCATGGCGCGGGTGCTGGCCGATGACGGCTTCATCAGTCTCGTGGCCAACCTCAACAGCCGCCGTAGCGTGCTGCTGGCCAAGCGCAGCAGCCTCGCCGAGGACCATCCCGGCCGTGGCACGGTGACTCGTGAGCTGGCCGCCATCGAGACGGAGCTGGACAGTACCGCCGCCCGGCTGGCGACGCGCTACCGTGGGCATATGCTGGAGCGGCTCAAGACGGAGTCCTTCGAGGCGCGCCGGATCGAGCGCGACCTGACGGTGGAAGTGGAGGAGCTGGCATCCCAGGCCAGCAGCTTCGCCGCCATGTATCAAGACGCGCGCGCTCTGGAGTCCGATATCCAGCGCCTGCGCAACCAGGTCGGGTCCATCGAGGATCGTGTGGACTTCCTGCAGATCGAATCGCATGCGCCCGGATTCGTCCGCGCAGAGACCCGGGCCCGTACGCCGGAAGAGCCATCCAGTGGCGGGCGGCGCAAGTTTGTCCTCCTGTTCACGGTGCTCGGTCTCGTGCTGGCGGTAGCGGTGCCTGTCCTCGTCGACCACATGGACCCGCGCATCCACACGCCGCTGGACCTGGACCGCACACTGGGCTTTGGTGCCCTCGGCTGGCTGCTGGAGCGCACCGATGCCGAGACCCGCGACTTCGGCCGCGACCAACTGCGTCGTATGGCAGCCGTGCTCGAGCGCGACTGCCGCGACAAAAACACGCGCAACCTGCTGGTGACCTCGGTGAAACCGGGTGGCGGTGCCACCTCGGTCGCCGTCGACCTGGCTGCGGAGATGGCCTCCCTGGGCCTGCGCGCCATCGTTGTTGAGACCAACGCCCGCAGCGAGCGGCCCCAGGTAAGCGTCGACCCTGAAGCGTGGCGCGAGTTCGACGTCGAGATGTCAGGGCAAACGAACATAGACCACGTGCTGCGCCTCGGCGGTGAGTCGACCCAACGTCGTGTGCGTCTCATCGAGGAGAGGCCCAATCTGGCGCGCGTGCTGGCCGGGCGCTTCACGGCGGAACAGGGCGTGATCGCCGGCCGCAACGGGCATCCCGATCGCCTGCCCCTGGGCCCGATCGACGGGCATACGCTGCCCGACATCCACCGCATGCGCCAGGTCCTGATCGACCTGGAAGCGCAGTACGACCTGGTCATCATCGACGCGGCGCCCTTGCTGTTGTCGGCGGACACGGAGCTGCTGGTGCGGCTCACCGGGGCGACCCTGCTCGTCGTCCAAGCGGGCGGGGTCAGCCGTGGCGAGGTACGCCGCGCCCTCCGTCTGCTGCAGACCATCGGCCCCGAGGTGGTGGGGGTGATGCTCAACCGCGTGCCCATCTACCAGGGCGGTGGTTACTTCACCGGTCTGCTCCAGGAGTTCCAGACGGGCCGCAAGAAGGAGCAGACCCGGTGGGTGTCGCCGTGGCTGTGGAACTGAAGCCCATGTCGCCTCTCATCTACATCCTGCACAGCGGCGGCCTGTTCGGCACCGAGCGCATGGCCCTGGCCACCCTGGAAGGTTTGCGTGAGGACTTCGCGCCCCTGTTGCTGGCCCCCCCCGGGGCGGCCCTCGAAGAATCGGCTCGCCTCGGCCTGGAGGCAGAGGCCTTCCACGGTCGGATCGATCTGCTCCGCCGGCTATGGCGGCACCTGCGCGGCCAGCGGCAGGCGGCGGTCCTGACGACCTCGGTGACGCAGTCGCTTTTGACCATCGTCGCCGGTCTGCTGCGCCGCTGCCAGTTGACGCATCTGCTGGTGGTGCACGGCGGTGCTGGCGAGCGCCTCAGCTATGGCCGCAAGGTCTGGGTGCAACGCCTCGGCGTCCGCTTCGTCGCCGTCTCTGACTTTGTGCGTCAGCGTCTGCTGGCCCACGGCGTGCGACCGGAGTGCGTGCAGACGATCGAGAACTTCCTGCCCGAGGCGCGGACCAACCCCGGACCTCGGCGGCAGGCCTTCGAGCGCGCCGGGATCCGCCGGGTCG
>CALFPI010000419.1 GCA_937919035.1 uncultured Gemmatimonadaceae bacterium | reverse complement strand
GTGTGCAGATCGCGGCGCGCGGGCATACAGGGCATGGAGCAGACGTAACTGGTGGTGAAGGTCGCCGTGCGCTGTGCGAGTCGCCTGAAATTTGGTGCGTGCACCCAGGTGTCCGGATTGTACGGCGGCAGCATGTGTCGATTGAGGGAGTCGAACATCACCATGATACACTTCACGGGATCATTGCTCCTGGTTGATCAGGCTCTGGTTTTGGCCTGGACGATGCCGGCAACGAGGATGGTTCGCCGTTGGGTCATGTGTCCGGATGGGTCATGAGGTAAGCCTCAATTATAAGCGTCAGATCCAAGAGGCGATGTGGTTGACAGCGTTGTGGCGGGGGTTGAACGTGTCAACCATGGCCACATTCGATCCGATCGGTTCCATCCACTGTGATCCGCGCTACCGTTACGAGGCGCCCCGACAGGGCGTGCTGCGCCCGGACAATCAGGCCATCATCGAACTGGCCGCCGGCTGTGACTACGAACAGGCATTGGCCGGTCTCGACGGCTTCGAGCGCATCTGGGTCATTTTCGAACTGCACCTCAACGAGTCCTGGCAGCCGCTGGTACAGCCGCCGCACGAGGGGGTGCCGAAGTACGGCGTGTTTGCCACGCGCTCGCCGCATCGCCCCAACCGCATCGGCATGAGCTGTGTGCGCCTGCTCGGCATCGAGGGGTTGCGCCTGCGCATCGCCGGCCATGATCTGCTCGATGGCACGCCCGTACTCGACCTGAAACCGTACGTGCCCTATGCCGATGCCTTTCCCGCGGCGGTGGCAGGCTGGCTCGAGGACGTAACCGTCCAGCGCCAGAGCGTGCATTTCGAGGCCATGGCAGTCGAGCAAGCCGCATGGATCAGGCAGCATGCCGGACTCGACTGCGAGAACTTCGCCCATGTGCAACTGATGCAGGACCCCACGGACGGCGAGCGCAAACGCATCACACCCGGAGACGGGCCCGATACCTACGTCATCTCCTATCGCACGTGGCGTCTCGACTACTTCGTGGCGCCAGAAAAATCCTCGGTGACGATTACCGGCATCCGCTCAGGATACACGGCAGAGGACCTTGCCGCCGACAGTGTCGACCGACATGGTGACAAGGACGCACACCGGGCCTTTGTGCAACGCTTTCCGGTTTCGCCAACGCCGATCACCCGGCGCTGACGGCAAGGATCGAACGCGGCGGCAGTTCGACCTCAAACCCTGCCGACGTAACACGTAACGCATCAAAGTCGACGGGAGACACCGTTGTTGGCGCCGCAAAGGTGTTGTGGCTGTTCATCGCCTCTCCCGTCAGGATCCTGGCCTGCAGGGTCGCGTTTTGCAGGCCGTGCAGGGACACGGCAACTGCCGCCGTAGCACTCACATGCAGATTCGTCATCGTCACATGCACCCTGCCATCGGCGGCGCGGCTGGCGCTGGCACTGAGGGACGGGACCTGGGTGTCACCCTCGCCTAACAGGCCGGCATCAACGAAACATGGCAGGCACGTGGCGTCTTGATGGGCGGCGTACATGTCGAAAACGTGGTACGTCGGCGTCAGCAGCATTTTCTCACCTTCCGTCAGCACCATCGCCTGCAGGACGTTCACCGTCTGCGCGATGTTGGCACCGTGGACGCGGCGACAGTGGCGATGGAAGATGTCGAGGGTCAACGACGCCGCCACGGCGTCACGCATCGTGTTCTGCTGATAGAGGAATCCGGGATTGGTCTCGGGCTCGACGAGATGCCACGTGCCCCACTCATCCACAAGCATGCCGACACGATCATCCGGATCATAGCGGTCCATCACGGCGATCTGGGCGCGCAACAGCGTGTCCATGCGGTTGGCCGTATTCAGCAGGAAGTACCAGTCATCCTCGCTGCCCTCCACGGCGAGCTGTTTTTCCCGGCCTGAGCCGCAGTAAAAGTGCATGGCCAGGGCGTGCATGAGTTTGCGCGGCTGCGTCTCGCGCATCATCACCTCCGTCCAGTGCAGGTCATCCCCATAGGGCCCGCAGGCGATCTTGTAGAGGCGGTTCTCTCCGAGGTTGCGCAGGAAGGCGACGTAGTTGCGGAACAGGTCGGCGTAGTACTCGGGGCGCATGTAACCACCGCAGGCCCAGTTCTCGTTGCCCACGCCCCACATGCGCACCTTCCACGGTTCGACGCGACCGTTCTGCGCGCGCAGGTCCGCCATGGGACCTTCCGGTTCGGTGAGGTACTGCACCCACTGCTGCATTTCGTGCACCGATCCTGTGCCGACATTGCCGCAGATGTAGGGTTCGGTATCCAGCTGCGCACACAGATCCATGAATTCGTGGGTGCCAAAGGCGTTGTCCTCGACCACCTTGCCCCAGTGATGATTGACCAGCGACGGTCGTTGCGCCCGCGGACCGATGCCATCCATCCAGTGGTAGTCGTCGGCAAAACAACCACCGGGCCAGCGCAGATTGGGAATGCGGATCTTCTTCAGCGCATCGACGACATCGGTGCGTATGCCGCGGACATTGGGGATCGTCGAATCCTCCCCGACCCAGAGACCCTCGTAGATGCAGCGGCCCAGATGTTCGGCGAAGTGACCGTAGATGTGGCGGGAAATCTGCCCGGCGTCGGCATCGGTGGTGATGACGATACGATTCATGAACTGGCTCCAGTCATAACACCCAGGACAAACTCGGGATGGCGGTCCATCTCGAGGGCGGCATGGGCGAAGAAGGGGTAGACGGACCACTCGACGCAGCCGATCAGGTCGGGTCGTCCATCAGCGTTGAAGTCGGCGGGCCAGGTATTGGGCCCGTGGATGGTGAATGGGGTGAATGGTTTGCCGTAGAGCTTGAACTGTCGGGGCACGGCGAAGACCGGCTCCGTCGCCGAACCGACATTGGCAAGCAGGTAGATATGGCCACTGCCGGCGGTGTTGTAGATCAGGTCCAGGCGACCGTCGCCATTCCAGTCGATGGCGCGAAAGGACTCGGTCCAGTGCTGCTGGCGACCCACGATGCTGTCGTCGATGTCACGGCCATCAACAAGCTGCAGGCGACGTTCCTTGCGCATACGTGGTTTGCCCTCGTCGTCGATGATCTGGCGAAACAACGTCAGCTTTCGGTGTTCGTCGAGGGTGACCAGATCCGTGCGGCCGTCACCGGTGAAATCGGCGAAGCAGGCGCCCGTGCGCCAGAAGAAGGGGGACGTGTCGTCGAAGGGGTAGGGATGATTGGGCAGCTCCTTGTCGAGAGCTCGCTGACCTGCGGCGGCGCGTTTGTCGTCATCATCTTCGTAACCGTCGACGACGAGCTGTTGCCGGGGCCCGAAGGCCGGCTGCTGCCGTGTGCCGACGTTGCGATACCAGAAAATGCGGTTCGTTTCATTGGGCAACATCAGGTCGGGCAGACCGTCGCCGTCCCAGTCGACAAAGCTTGGATAGGGGTAGCCCATACTATGCCAGTGTCGGGCAGGGGGCAGGATGTCGTCGCGCAGCAGGCGAATGGGCTGGCCCCCGGACTCGATCAGCTCCGGCTCGGCAAAGGCGGGTTGCTGCCGGCTGCCCGCAGCGCGCACGATCCGTGGCCAGCCGTAACCGCCACCGATCAGCAGGTCCGTGATCCCGTCGCCGTTCCAGTCACAGACACAGGGCCAGCTCTGATCCGAGAACATCAGCGGTGGATTGGCCGCCTCGGCGCGAGCCACGGGGTAGGCGACGGCACCGACGTCCGGCTGCACGTGAATCTCGAAGAAGGTGATCTCCTGCCAGATGCTGTGCTGTACGAGCAGACCGGATCGGTCGCCGTCGTGGGCGGCAGCGATTCGGTGGATGGACGGCGGCAGACCCGCAACCGGTTGAGCCGGGCCAAAGGCGGCGACGCCAGCGGGCGTTTCGACGCCGACAGGCGTTTCGACGCCGACAGGCGTTTCGACGCCGACAGGCGTTTCGACGCCACCAGGCACTTCGGCCGCGGGCAGGCGCTGATGCCAGAAGACGTCACATCCCGGCCACGCACCCTCGCTGTCCGGATGGGCGGTGACGGCGGATTCACGCTCCACGAGACTCAGCAGATCGAGGCGGCCATCACCATCCACATCGACACAGGCAATCCGCTCCCCCGCACCCAGATCGACGGGAGCCTGCGGTTCGAAGGGCCAGCCATGGGGGTTGGTGTTGCGGATCCAGCGGCCGTTGACGAGCAGATCGAGAACACCATCCCCATCGAGGTCCACAAGGCACATGGAGTGGATGCGTTCCTCGGGCACGGTGATGTGTGGACCGCGCTCCCAGATGGGCCAGCCACCGCCGTCGACGTCACCTGTGTGTCGGAAGAACTCCACACGCCCCTTGTTCCATTCGGTGAAGACCAGGTCGGGACGGCCGTCGCCGCTCAGGTCGCCGAAGTCGGCATCGACGTACGTGCCGGGGAAGTCGTGCAGCTCCGCTGTGCCCGCCTCACGGAAGCGGAGGCGCACCTGGTCGCCAAAGAGCAGAGGCGATGCACCGTTGGGGATCCGGGGATAACAGACGACACCGGAGCGTGCCTCTCCAGGTCTGTGGTAGTAGTTCCATGTGCCTGCCAGTTCGGCCTGGCCATCCCCATTGAGATCGACAAGGCGGAAGCAGAACATGGTGATCGGCCGGGGCTCATCGGCGTTGTAGCGCAGCAGGTCACCGAGACCAACGGCGGGCACCCCAGCCGTCGGCGCCAGAGGCGGACGCGCAGCACCCGCCGGGAGGGGGGCGAAACGGATTTCGTACCGTGTGTGCGTGGGATCGCCAATGACAAACTCCACGCGGCCCACATCGCCGTGGGCGAAGGCCTCACCCAGTTGTGCGGGGATGGTGGTACCGTCCGTCAGGTCATGGACCGTGACAGACGTTGGATCGAGACGCCGATCACCGGCGGCCAGGGTCTGCAGCAGCGCGGCAAAATCGATCTCGGCGGAGATCGGAATATGACCCAGATCACCCGGCAGGGGCGAGGTGATGCTGAGGGGAACGGCGTAGATCATGAGCCGGCGCCCAACCCAGGCCGGCCGATGGCGTCCGTCTCCGTCTCCTTGTGGTGGCAGGAATCGGGCCCCCCGCATCGGCTCGGGCTCATGGCAACGGGATCCTTTCTGTCAATGGGCCTCGCGGGTGACAATGGCGCCCGACTTGCCCTGCAGGAAGTCGAGGTCGACACCCAGATGCGCCTGCTGCACGTGGTCGACGTACATCTTCACGTAGCCACGTGTGTCGTGGGGTGCTGGTGGTGTCCACGCGGCGCGACGTCTGGCCAGTTCCTCATCGGAGACTTCCAGGTGCAGCCGGCGGCCAGCCACGTCGAGTTCGATCATGTCGCCGTTCTGCACCAGCGCCAGGGTGCCGCCGATGGCGGACTCCGGGGAGGTGTGCAGCACCACCGTGCCGTACGCCGTGCCGGACATGCGGCCATCGGAGATGCGCACCATGTCGCGCACACCGGCCTCGACCAGTTTCTGCGGCATAGGCATGTTGCCGACTTCCGCCATGCCCGGGTAGCCTTTGGGCCCGGCCCCCTTCAGCACGAGGACACAACTCTCGTCGACATCCAGATCCGGATCGTCGATGCGGGCATGCAGATCCTCGATGTCCTCAAAGACGACGGCCCGACCCCGGTGCTGCAACAATGCCGGCGTCGCTGCCGACGGCTTGATGATGGCGCCATCCACGGCCAGGTTGCCGCGGACGACGGCGATGCCCACTTCTTTCTGGATGGGCGCATCGAAGGGGGCGATGACGTCGCGGTTGTAGCAGGGCGTATCCTCGGTGTTGTCGGCATGGGTGCGGCCATTCACCGTGATCACATCCATGTACAGCAGGTGTTTGAGTTCCTGGATGACCACGGGCAGGCCGCCGGCGTAGTAGAAGTCCTCCATCAGATACTTGCCCGAGGGCATCAGGTTGACGAGCAGAGGCAGCTTGCTGCCAATGCGATCGAAGTCATCGAGGGTGATGTCGATGCCGGCGCGCCCTGCCAGGGCCAGCAGGTGTACGACCAGGTTCGTCGAGCCACCAACGGCGGCGTTGATCATGATGGCATTCTCGAAGGCCTGCTTCGTCAGGATCTGCGAGGGCCGCAGGTCTTCGCGGATCATCTCAACGATGCGGTTGCCGGCGATCTGGGCCAGCGCCTTGCGCCGCGAGTCGGCTGCCGGAATGGCGGCGCCACCGGACAAGGTCATGCCCAGGGCCTCGACCATACAGGCCATGGTGGAAGCGGTACCCATGGTCATGCAGTGCCCCGCAGAGCGCGACATGCAGGCCTCGGCGGCGGAGAATTCCTCTGTCGTCATCTTGCCGGCGCGCAGGTCTTCAGAGAAACGCCAGACGTCGGTACCGGAGCCGATGTCCTGGCCACGGAACTTGCCGTTGAGCATGGGGCCGCCGGAGACGACGATCGTCGGCAGATCACAACTGATGGCACCCATCATCGTCGACGGGGTGGTCTTGTCGCAGCCCGCCAGCAGCACGACGCCATCCATCGGATTGGCGCGGATCGACTCTTCCACATCCATCGACACAAGATTGCGGAAGAGCATCGTCGTGGGGCGCATGATGGGCTCACCCAGAGACATGACGGGAAATTCCACCGGGAAGCCGCCGGCTTCGTAGACGCCACGCTTGACCATCTCCGCCAGTTCGCGGAAGTGGGCATTACACGGCGTCAGTTCCGACCAGGTGTTGCAGATGCCGACGACGGGTTTGCCGTTGAATTCGTGGTCGGGGATGCCCTCGATCTTCATCCAGCTGCGATGGATGAACGAGGTCTTGGGGTCGCCGCCGAACCAGTCCTTGCTGCGCAGTTCCGGGCTCTTCTTGGACACGGTGTCTCTCCTTGCGTCGGTCACGTCTGCTGGTCGAACCAGGTGGTCGGACCTTGTGGTCGGATATCGCGGGGAAGATAGGGGGAGACAGGGGTGGTGTCTCGGGTGGGGCCGGCACCGGCCGTCGAGCATCCGACCTTGAGTAACAGAAGAATGAGCACCGGCGCACTCCGGCCACCTGCGCTGCGGGGCTATGGTCTGCCTCACGGGTCGATCGAACGCCACA
>CALFPI010000418.1 GCA_937919035.1 uncultured Gemmatimonadaceae bacterium | reverse complement strand
CGGTGATACGGAAGAGAAGATCTGCGCCATACCATACGTCCACAGATCTTTGGCGCGGGGTCGTTCGGGGTTGTAGCCGGGGGCCGGGAGTTCATCGCTCCAGGCGCCGGTGCAGTGGATGAGGGCCTGTGGCGGACCGAGAAGGCCCTGGGCCTCGAGTTGGTCCAGCTGTGACAGGGCGACTTCGGTGAATCGAGCCATGATTTTGTGGGTGAAGTCCGGGCGATCGATGATGTCCCACAACACGGCCTCGGCACTGCGCCAGGTCACGATGCGATCCCATGCGGCAAAGACCGGTGTCTGGCCCTGCAGGCGTACATTGAGGATCCCATCAAAGACTTCCAGCGCGCGGTCCCGGGCCAGTTCCGTCGCCTCCGCATCGAAGCGGACCTGGGGCATCTCTACCTTTTCGTACAGGTCCTCTTCCGTGGTGATCTGATCGATGTAGAGATGCCCCACCACGTCGTTGGCCGGGTCCTCTACGGCGATGTGCTCCTTGGTACGCGGCCCGAAGCCGGCGCCGTGGATCACTTTGGCCACATCGAAAACCGCCTCCACGACCATGTCCCCGGGTATGTGCCGCCACTTGTAGAGGGTGCGGCGCAACTGTTGTTCGACGCCACGGCACCAGGGGTCCTCGGTGTGCAGAAGCAGCTCACCGTCGACATCCATTTCGTGCCACGGTATCTGATCGATCATTACCATGGGCCGCACGGGCTGCAGACCGTTGAGGGCTTTCCAGCAGGAGATGAGCTCCTGCTGTTGGGGCAGTGCCGCGATGTCGGCGACCTGTTGCGCAAGTTCGCGCAGGATCTGTCGTTGTTGTGGGTTGATCATACGGCCTCCGTCGGAGTGCTGAGAGTCATATCTGTAGTAAAGCCGAATTCACCTCTCTCGCACCAGTGCGGCACGAGCGCTACTCTTTGCGTGACCGAACAACCCCACAGACAGGAGTGCAATGAACCAGCAGCCGATGTTTGATCTCAGTGGCAAGACCGCCATCGTCACCGGATGCCGTCGAGGCATCGGCAAAGCCATGGCCCTGGGGCTGGCCGAGGCGGGGGCCAACATCATCGGTGTCTCGACGTCGATGGAAACCACTGGCAGCGACGTGGAGCGTGAAGTGACGGCGCTGGGTCGAACCTTCAAAGGCTACGCCTGTGATCTGTCGGATCGCGCCGCGATCTATGCCTTTGTCGCCCGGGCCAAAGCGGACAACCCGCCCATCGACATCCTCATCAACAACGCCGGTATGATTCTGCGGCAGCCGGCAGCGGAACACTCGGACGAGTACTGGGACAAGGTGATCGAGGTAAACCTCAGCGCTCAGTTCGTGCTGACGCGGGAGTTTGGCCGCGACATGGTCGCCCGCGGCAGCGGCAAGATCATCTTCACCGGGTCCCTGCTCAGCTTCCAGGGGGGCATCACGGTGCCGGGCTACGCTGCCAGCAAGGGGGGCATCGGTACGCTGACTATGGCCTTTGCCAATGAGTGGGCCGCCCATGGCGTCAACGTCAATGCCATTGGCCCGGGCTACGTCACCACCGACAACACCGTCGATCTGTACAATGACACGGCGCGCCGTCAGTCGATCCTGGCCCGTATTCCCGCCGGGCGCTGGGGTGATCCGGATGATTTCCGCGGGCCCGCCGTGTTCCTGGCCTCCGACGCTTCACGCTACGTGCACGGCACGACGCTGATGGTGGACGGCGGCTGGATGGGACGATAGTAGTGCAGCCGCCCCGGCACATGAGGAGGCCCAGGTGACGGCCGAGATCCTCGATCACAAGAAGCATTTGTTCGTCGACATGTACGATGTCGACGCCCGCAGCAATGTTACGCGCACCTTCCACGCCGCCGTCAAACACCCGCAGCCCGTGCTGCGTCAGCAGGCAGCCTGGGAATGTCACGGTGGCATGACGGCATCGGTTGTCTTTGACGCCGAGGAAGGCTTGTTCAAGGCGTGGTACATGGCCGGCCACTACGGTCAGGGTGTGGGTCACGTGCAGTGTCTGGCAACGTCCACAGACGGCAGCCACTGGGATCGGCCGGAACTCGGCCTGCACGAAGCACTGGGCTCGAGGCGGAACAACATCGTCATCCCCGCCGACTATCACGCGGGTCAGGATCACTGGGAGACGATGCTGAAAGATCCCGCCGATCCGGATCCCCGCAGACGCTACAAGGCCATGGGCTGGTCCAGTTTTGACTGGGATGGCCCCCTGGCCGGCATCTACTCGGCGACCTCCCCCGACGGCATGACCTGGGTCCACACACCGGAGCCGGTGTTCCGCTACCATCCACGGCCGGGGACCGATGACCTGGGGCCGGTGGGTGACGCACAATCGCTCATGATCGACGCCGAGCGCAACCGCTACGTCGCTTTTCTACGTGGCACCCCGGAACGGCTGATGAGTGTCTCCGACGACTTCGTCACCTGGAGTGCACCACGTCCCTTCCTGCGCCCGCTTCATGAAGAGGAGGCGCTGTACAACAATACGGGTTTCAACTATGGTGCCCGCAGTCTGGGGATCCTGACCCATTTCGACAAACGACCCCTCACACAGACCCAGTCCCTGCACCTGCTCTGCAGTCGTGATGGCGAGGCCTGGGACCGGCCCTCTGGCGAAGCTCTGTGCAGCCCCGGGGAGATCGGCGAATGGGACCGCTTTCAGCTCATGTTGACGGGTGCCCCACCCATCCCCGTGGGGGATCGGCTGTTCCTCTACTACCGCGGCACGCCACGTCGCCACAACAAGGTGCGCCGCGAGTTCGAGCCGCACATCGACGCCGATCAGGACCGCAGCACCATGTCCATCGGGCTGGCGACGCTGCGTCTGGATGGCTTCGCCTCAGTCGCCGGCAGTTTTGATGTGGGCCACGTGACGACGAAACCCTTTGCCCTTCAGGGCGACAGGCTGGCCGTCAACGCCAAGGCCGACCACGGCCGCCTGCGGGTTGCACTACTGGATATCGAAGAACAGCCGCTGCCGGGCTTCGGCCTCGACGATTGTGTGGCGGTGACCGAGGACGGCGTCGATGTAACGGTGCGCTGGGGGCTGGACGGGCGTCGTGTCCTGCCCGGGCAACCGGTGCGCCTGCAGTTTGAGCTGACCAATGCGAGGCTGTATTCATACTGGTGTGGCACAGGTGGGGCACCGGACTGACGGACCTGCGTTTCAGCCCCGGGGTGCCATATCCTGAGCCAGCGTGCCTGCTGTGCCGAGAACCGCGTGAGCCGCCCGCAACGCATCCCGACCCGCGTCGCCATCGAGGTTGCTGGACAGAAAATAGCGCCAGGCTGATTCATAGAACCCTTCCCAGTGCGCTGTGACCTGGTCAAATCCACGCTCCCGCAGGGCAGCTGCGATCTGCGTCCGGTTCATCGACCACGCCTGCTCCGGATCCGCCCCGGACAGACTCAGCAGACGCGAACCGATCGGTGACACGCGCCAGGACAGGCCCCGCAGCAGGTCCCACATATAGGCACCGGGTCGGTCGATTGCACGCTTTGGTATGGACTCGCTTTCGGCTGCGTCTTCGATCAGCGCCGCCCGGTCCTGCTGTCGCACGCGATCTTGATCGGAGTAATCGCCAGGTTTCTGCGGCAACCCGAAAATCGTCTCAACGATGGCCGCCGGAGAGGGCAGGTAGTCCTGCCGCTGCAGCAGATCGTTGACCAGGTTGATCTGAGGGCGTGGGACGTGGATCGGGTCGGAAGTGGTGTCGGCATAACGCTGCTCCAAATATCGCTGGACCTGCAGGGCAGACTCGAGTTGGTGGAACTTTGGCGCCGCCTGGTCACTGAGCCAGACATGAATATCAACGTCCGACAGAGACGGCACATAGTCCATGGGTGATTCCCAACGCTTCTGTGCCGATCCCTTGAACCAGATGGCGCGCACCTGAGAGTCACCGAAAACCTCGCGCAGCGCCCCTGCCACAGCCTCGACCATGAGGCGAATCTCGCGCCGCAAGCGCTCGGGATCCGGGTAGGTTGTGGGCCATCGTTCGTCCATCTATACAACCGTCATGCGATAGCACCTGTGGATGCGTGGGTTGCCCTCGAAGTCCTTCGGCAACGTCTGTCGACTGATGTCCTGGCAGGCGATGCCGGTCAACTCACTTTCGTCCAGCTGAAACTGGCGGAAGTTCGTCGAGAACAGCAGCACACCGCCATCAGCGAGCAGTTTCATGGTCTTGCGAATCAACCAGGCGTGATCCCGCTGCACGTCGAAGGAATCACGCTCCATACGCTTGGAATTGGAGAACGTCGGTGGATCGAGAAAGATCAGATCGTAGCGATCCCGCCGGGGCGTCTCCAGCCACTGCAGGCAGTCGGTCTGTTCCACAAGATTCTTGCTGCCCGACATGCCATTGCGGGTGAAATTGCGGATCGCCCAATCGGTATAGGTCTGCGACATGTCGATCGTCGTCGTCGACCTGGCTCCACCCAGTGCTGCATGCACCGTGGCCGTACCGGTATAGGCAAACAGATTGAGAAAGCGTTTGCCCTCCGCCATGTCGCCAATCAGGCTGCGCGTCAGGCGATGGTCGAGAAACAAACCCGTATCCAGGTAGTCGGTAAAGTTCACCAGGAACGTGCAGGGCCCTTCCGTCACCTCGCGAAAGGCTCCGCCGCCGGCCGTCAATCTGCGGTACTGTGTCGTGCCCCGCTTCTTCTCGCGCACCTTGAAATACAACTGATCACCAGGGATCTCCAGCACCTGAGGGATCGTCGTCAGCACTTCCTGCAGCCGCCCCGCTGCCCGACCCGGGTCGACACTCGCCGGCGCGCGGTACTCCTGCACATGGGCCCAGGTCTTCTCCGTTCCCTGGTAGATGTCCACCGCCACAGCGTACTCCGGCATGTCGGCGTCATAGAGTCGATAGCAGGACGTGTTCGAGCGCCGCGCCCATTTGCCGATGGTTTTCAGGTTCTTGCGCAATCGATTGGCGAACATCTCGGCACCGGTGCCATCGATCATGCCCCCCGAACCCCTGTAGGCTTCTGCCGGGGCGCGCGCTTCGGCATCGACATCGGCCTCGCCGCCGCCACGTTTGTCCGGTGTGGCAATCGCCGGGCCGGGCAGATCCCCCAGAAGCAGCCGACATTCCAAGGGCCCATTGGCGAATGTTTCAGGCAGACACTCAATGCCCAGGGACTGCGCCCACTCCGGTGTCGTCGTCAGCACCGCCGCCCGCCAGCCGCCGTAGTGGCTGCGCAGGCGTGTTGTCAGCTCCGCATGCAGGGCGCGCACGCCACCCTCGTCGCTGAGGCGGTGGCCGTAGGGTGGGTTGGTCACCAGCAACCCCGGTCTGCCGGTAGCCAGGACACTGTCGGCCAGGGACCGTCGTTCCACATGAACAGCACCCGCCAGACCGGCACGCTCCAGGTTCGCCAGTGAGGCACGAACGGCGCGGACGTCGACATCGAACCCGGTGATCGCCGGCAATTGTTTGCGACTGGCAGCCGTACGCTCCCGGGCCTCCTCTTCGAGACGCGACCAGATGCGTGGGTCATGTCCGCGCCAGCTCAGCAACCCCAGATCCTGACGTCCCAGAGCCGGTGCCCGATCCATCGCCATCCACGCCGCTTCAATGAGCAGGGTCCCGGAGCCGCACATGGGATCCACCAGGGATCCATGTCGCGCCACGATCGCCGGCCAACCGGCGCGAGCCAGCAGGGCCGCCGCCAGATTTTCCTTTAGCGGCGCCTCTGTCGTTTCGACGCGATACCCGCGGCGATGCAGGCCGCCGCCGCTCAGATCGAGACTGACAACGGCCTCTGCTTTGTAGAGATGCACATCGATGCGCACATCCGGCCGCTCGAGATTCACCGATGGCCTTGATCCGTGGGCTTCGCGGAAGTGATCAACGATGGCGTCCTTCACCCGCAGGGCCCCGAAGTGCGAGTTGCGGATCTCGGCGGTTGTGCCGTTGAAGCGCACCGCCAGCGTTCCCGTGGGCGCCAGATGTTCACCCCATGGCATGCGTAATACGCCTTCGTGCAGGGCATCTGCGGTGGCTGCGTTCACACGCGCCAACTGCAGCAGGACCCGACTGGCCATGCGCGACCACATGCAGACACGGTAACCGAGTTCCAGGGTGCCACGGAAGGAAGCGCCGGCGCCGGTGCGATCCACCTCCTCGGCGCCCAGCGCCCGCAGTTCAGCCGACAACAGAGGCGCAACACCCCGGGAAGCGGCAGCGAAGAATGTGTATACGGGTTCACTCAAGAAGGGCTACCGTCTACCTTTGCTTTGGGCGGAGACATCCGCCGACTCTGATCCATGGAGATGATTTGAGATGAACTCTATAAAGATACTGCGCCTGGGCGCGGCGATGGGACTTCTGCTCTGCTCGTGCGCCGGGCGTGTGCCTGCCGATCCCGGTGATATCGCCACCCGAGCCCGGCGGATTCACCACAATGTGCTCACTCTCGACACACATGTGGACATCCCCGTTGATTTCGCCAGCGACTCCGTCGATCCCGGGCTTCGCGGCCGCTACCGGGTCGATCTGCCGAAGATGGAGGAGGGCGGTCTCGATGCC
>CALFPI010000417.1 GCA_937919035.1 uncultured Gemmatimonadaceae bacterium | reverse complement strand
TTCTGGGGATTGGCAAGGAAGATGCCCGCGTCAGCACCCAGGTGTGTTTGGATACGGCTGACACGCTGGTCGCCGCCGGTGTGGAAGTCGAATTGCTGCTGACCGACGATCTCGGGCACTCCCTGGGACCGGCCGGCTACGAACGGGGCACGCTGTTTCTACTGGACCGGGTCAGCTAGTACGAAACCCGTCTGTCGGTCGACGGGGGGCCAACCCCTCTGGACGAAGCGGTGCGAAGTAGTGGACACCCTCGAGCTGCCCTACGAGGATGACAGTCTTGATGCTGCAGGCCGCCAGTAGGGAATCATGTTTCTCCCCGACATCACCGGGGGGCCTGCAATGTCTGGGACTCTCTCGAAGTCAACCGGGTTGCGAGGAATCACGATATGGAGAAGGCGGCAGGTCGCCTGGCGTTCTGCTGTGGTACAAGAACAATCGCCAAGACGTTGCAGATTAGGGGTCTGCTGCAATCGGCAACCATGCATGACACGGAAGAGGAAGCGGTCGCGGATCGCCTGTAACACGTCGACGATACTGGCGGAGGCAATTAGGTTATAGCAGGCGCATATTGCGTGTACGATCCTCAACCGAATGGCGCTGTTTGGAATACCAGACAGCTTCAAGGTGGCGGGATTCCACATACGGGATGTCCAAAATTCCGAAGCCACACCAACACTCGACGACGTCACCTACGCTATTGAGATGATGAGCCCTTCGATCCACGGAGCCCTGCGATTCTGTGGGCTATTCATAGTCGGTATCGCAGCACAGATCACGATCCACGAGTCCTCGCCGATGTTCTTCGGCGTCTTTCACCTCTTGCCAGTATCGTGGCTGGCGACCCGAATTCTCGTTCTGCTCGGTGTGCAGGCCGAGCTCGTTACGCGCCACTTGGCCCAAGGCTTTTGCCGTCTCGACCTTTCAGGCGTTCACTACGCCGTCACCCACGAGTGCACAGGCATTATCGCCGTCTTTATTCTCGCTGCTGCCGTGATGGCCTATCCCGTTGCGCTGCGCGAGCGTGCCCGAGGCTTGCTTCTGGCGATACCGGCGGTAACACTCTTTGGCGTGTTGCGGCTTGTCATTCTGGGCATTGTCGCCCAGGCGCGGCCCCTGTGGATCGAGGTCTTCCACGTCTACATCATGGAGTTGGTCACCATAGCCTTTGCCATGTTCGTCTTCATCTACTGGGTGGAGGAGGCGCACGGGCGTGACCGACATTGATCCAGCGCTACGCAAAGCAACAGCCTTTCTCGCACGTTTTATCGTCGTCGCCGGGGTGCTGTATGTCGGTTGGGCCTTCCTGTCTGCCCTCTACCTGTCAACGCTGGCGGCAGTCTTCAACAACTTGGCCGATGAAAGCGTGCAGTACGCGGTCTTCCGAGATAACCTGGCCATTGTCTACAACGACGTGCAGGCCAAGCCGTTGGTGCTAGCTTTGGCGGACAACGACATATTTTTCATGAACCTCCTTGTCGTTGTCGGCCTGCTGCTGGCGACACCCATTGATGGCAGCACGCTGAATCGGGTCGGGTGGACTCTCGGCGCCGGCATGTTGGTGTGGATGACTCACCTGCTCAGCCTGTTTGCCGGCGAGTATCTGGTGATCTGGGATTTCGTCGATTCGCTGCCCGGCGATCAGGCTCTGAGCCTGGGCACAGCTGTCGAAGCGAGATTTCCCAGGGCACAGGAAGTGATCTTCAGGGCCATCTTCGACCGTTGGCGGCTGTGGGTTCGTCCGACGTTGGCGCTGTTACTGTGGTTCTTCTTCGCCCGTGGCTATCTGCGGTTGGATGTCGATACTGCGCCGGTCGGCTCAAATCCGTAGGTTCGGTGGAGGGCGCTGTTGGCAAGCGTAATGGTCCTGGGCCGCAGCGCTAGCAAGCCGGTGATAGCGGGGGGGGCTCCAGGCCGCCATGACCTGGGTGCGGTCTCGGTGCGCAGGGCGACCGCCTGCAGCCGAGTTTGAGCCAGGGGTTGGGTCTTCATCGTCGGCAAGAACTCCAGACCGATTACCGTCGCCACCGCCCCGAGACATACCAGCATCGCACCAATACAGGCAAGTCCCGTGGCCCTCATCAGCAACCGAAGGCACGAAAGTGCACTACTTTGCAGGCAAAGCGGTCGGCACAGATCCCAGCCGGGAAGACAGTTTGATATATCCTGATGCCAAATTATCATAACTCTGTATCGTTACCATCGGCAAAACGGACAAATAATCCAGTCTTTCAGCACATTCTTGCTGTCTTGGCGCTTATTCTCCTATGGTCTGGATCAGTTGAGGCTCAACAAGGCGTCGAAGTCTCCGCTACTGGCATCGTTGGCGCCAACGCAGTGATCCCAGGAAACGAGATCCTGTTCTATGCGATTGAGTTGACAGATAACACCCCCGGCGATGGTCGCACGGTAAGAATCGGCGGTGTTCCTCTGGTGACGGAGGGAATCAGCTTCACTCTCTCCGATCTGACGGTTCCCACCGGAACCGTCATCGCCGACTTCACCGGCATCAACCTTTACTTGAGCGCCGACGGCGCGCTGGACGGCGGTGACACCTTTCTGAAGACGGTAACTCCCGTTGTCATTGGGGCACCGATGCTCGTCAACTTCACGGGCGTGCCCGGCGGCGACCGCATTATTCCCGACAACACCACGATCTACTATCTCCTGGTGGCGGATGTCGCCCCTGGCGCCACCGGTGGTCACACTTTCCGCCTCGGCACGGCGGGCCTCCACGTCGACATGCGCGACACGGGCGGCGGTGGCCCAACACCTTACACCATTGGCTCAGCCATCGCCGCCGCGGATGCGAATTTCATCGAGATCAACGCCACCGGCGTGCCATCGAGCTCGTCGGCCGGCACGGCAGGAGGAGGAGGAGGAGGGCGAGGGCGAGGATGCGGAGGAAGAAGAGGACGA
>CALFPI010000416.1 GCA_937919035.1 uncultured Gemmatimonadaceae bacterium | reverse complement strand
CTCCAGCGACTCGTAGATCCGCCGCATCGTGCTGGACGGATCGGCCCGGTGCAGACCTTCCAACTTTTCCAGACCGACAAGAGTATGTTCGTCGACGGTATAGACGTGGTAAATGTCATACTGCACGAGACAGGTCGTTTCGCCAAACTCGGGCAGGTAAGCCCCCAGCACACCCAGTTCATGCATGACCCGCAGCGTGTCGGCCGTGCGCTGTTTGCGCTGCAGGATGCGCAGGAACAGGTCGCGCGCCTCGGGGCTGCTACGAGTGTCGTCATCGATGAGGTGAACACACTGCCGCACCAGCCGTGCCGCGGGTTCACTGAGGGCCAGCCTCTTGGCCTGACTGAGGACGAAAACCCGTAGCAGGCGCAGGGGGTCTTCGGCCAACCAGGCCATGCCGCCCGGCAGTTCGATTTCATTATCGATGGCAACGATGCCCGGTTCCAGCAGCAGACGCCGACCTGTCTTCGGACGCGACATCAAGCGTTCGAAACCCAGCCGGACTGCGTGAAATATGGCACTGGCGTGCAGGTAGTAATCGCGCAGAAAAGACTCGACAGCCAGTTCACGGCCTCGATCTGCGCCGGTGCGGTCGGTGGTGCCGACACGGCGCACGAGACCCTCGCTTGTGGGATGGTCGTCACTGCCATCAACACTGCGGTCGGCGTATCCCAGGATTTCCGCTACCGGCGGTTTGTTCTCGTTCTCCAGGACATCATTTTTCCGCCCTGTGGTGAAGTGCAGGTCGTGACGCACGCGCCAGAGAAACTCGCGACCCGCATGCAGAGACTCGAGATCCTCCCTGTCGAGGTATTGTGCGAAAGCCTCTTCGGTGTTGCTGCGACGCAGGTGGCACTTGAGACCCCATTCCAGCAGGTGGATCTCGCGCAACCCGCCGGGCGATTCCTTGACATTCGGCTCGAGCAGCTGCACCGATCCGGCATGGGAGCCGCGCGACAGATGCAGCCTGTGCAAACGGGAGGCGGCGGTACGGGGCAGGTGCTTCAGCAAGCGGGTCTGAAATTCGGCAAACAACTCAGCCTCCCCCGCCAGCAGGCGCCCGTCGAGCATGGCCGTACACGACTCAAGATCATCGCGTGCCATCTTCGACGACTCCGAAAGCGTGCGGCTGCTGTGCCCGATATCGAAGCCGACGTCCCACAATGGGTGCAGGACGCCGCTGATGAATTCCGGCGTCTTGTCAGCTTCACGGGCGAACAGAAAAAGCAGATCGACGTCGGAGCATGGTGCCATACGCTGCCGCCCGTACCCCCCTAAAGCCAGCAATGCATGTCGACCCCTGGCCAGGCTGGCGGCGCTGGCATACGCATCAACGACGATCGTGTCCGTCATGTCAGCGATGGCACGGGCTGTCTCCAGCCCTCCCGCTCCTGCCGTGTGCGCCTGGCGCAGTTGCTCCATGCGCTGCCCGTGGAAGTGCCGACGGGCCTGTGTCGTGCCCGCTTCGCCACTGCATCGCAGCGCTTCCTGCAACTCGTCGGCCGTCACCGCCGACGCGTCTTTCTGGCTACTTTCTTCGCAGGTTTCTTCTGCACAGGTTTCTTCTGCACAGGTTTCTTCTGCACAGGTTTCTTCTGCACAGGTTTCTTCTTCGTGGTCACTGGTTTGCGCGGTCGCTGGTCCGCCAGTGCCACGGCAAGAGCGTCATCGAAGTCGTCCACAAGAGTGAATTTCATCGATTTGCGGATCTCCGCGGGCACATCCTCCAGATCCTTCTCATTGCGGCGTGGCAACAGCACCGTGCGAATGCCGGCCCGTTGCGCTGCGAGCACCTTGTCACGTATGCCGCCCACGGGCAACACGCGACCCCGCAACGTGATTTCCCCCGTCATCGCCACATCGCGGCGCACCGCTCGCCCGGTGAACATGGAGGTCAGGGCCACGGCCAGGGCGACACCCGCCGATGGCCCCTCCTTCGGTGTGGCACCTGCGGGCACATGCAGATGGATGTCGGACTCATCGATATCGGCCGCCTTGATGCCCAGTTCCTCCGAGCGCGACTTGAGATAACTCAGGGCGGTTTGCGCTGATTCCTGCATGACCTCACCGAGCTGGCCCGTAAGAATCAGGTTCTTTTTGCCGCGCATGCGGGTCGCCTCGATGAAGAGGATTTCGCCGCCCACGGCAGTTGCCGCCAGTCCCGTGGCGACACCCACCTCGTCGCCGCGCTCGGCGATCTCGGAATAGAACTGGGCCTGACCGAGAAACTCACTCAGGCGCTCCGGGGTGATGGTGATGCCGCCCTTCCGTCCCTCGACGAATTGCCGCGCCGACTTGCGGCACAGGGCCCCGAGCTCACGCTCGAGATTGCGCACGCCTGCCTCCCGCGTGTAGTCCTCGATCAGGCGGGCGATCACCTTGTCCGTCCTGCGCATCTTGCTGGGCGACAGGCC
>CALFPI010000415.1 GCA_937919035.1 uncultured Gemmatimonadaceae bacterium | reverse complement strand
ATCTCAGCCGACCTGGTGACGGAAAACAGCCGCCTGGCCATCATCTTCGACAGTATCAGTGAGGGGCTGCTCGTCACCGATGGGCACGGGCGTGTCCTGTCGGCCAACCGTGCGCTGAGGGACTTGTTCGGTGTCGACTGGGCCGTGGAGGGCCGTCCCGCAGTAGAGGTGGTGCGCAATGTCGCAGTTGCTGATGCCATCGATCGAGCGCTGCGTGGTGAGGCCCCCGAGTGTGAAATCACGTTAGCCGGAGAGCGCTGTCTCAGCGTCCACGCCGGACCGATCCCGGCGACCGACGGCAGCGCTCCGGTTGGAACCGTAACCATGTTCTATGAGATCACCCGGCTGCGTCGCCTCGAGCGGATGCGGGTGGATTTTGTCGCCAACGTCTCACATGAACTGCGCACGCCATTGACGGCCATCAAAGGTTGCGCCGAGACCCTGGCCGATGGCGCCCTGCAGGATCCGCAGGCGGCGGCGCGCTTTGTTGACGTCATTGCGACGCACGCCGATCGCCTCACGTGCATTCTGGAAGACCTGTTGACTTTGTCCCGTCTCGAGTCGGGGCAGACGCGGCTGGAGATGACCGGGACCGAGGTCCAGAAGATCGTGCAGACCGCCTGCGAGGCAGTCACCAGGATCGCCGCCGACGGGAAGATCAGCGTGACGACCGAGATCCCCGATGGTCTGCTGGTCCGGTGCGAGCGGCGGCTCGTTGAACAGGCTCTGATCAATCTGCTGGATAACGCCATCAAGTACAGTTCGGAGGGTGGCAACGTGACGATTCGGGCCCGCCGCGCAACACAGTCTGCCGTTGCTGTTGAACTCAAAGGGCGCCGTTGGAGTTCGCGTGCGGGCGAAGCGGCCGCCACCGAGTTATCGATGGCATACGCCGATGCTGTCGTCATCGAGGTCCAGGATCGTGGGAGCGGTATTCCGCCCGCCGAGGTGGAACGGATATTCGAACGGTTCTATCGCGTCGACCGTGGCCGCTCACGGGACCTGGGTGGCACCGGCCTTGGCCTGTCCATCGTGCGCCACGCCATCGGCCTGCACGGCGAACGAGTGTTCGTCGACAGCGACATTGGCACCGGCTCCACCTTTGGCTTTACGCTGTCCGTGGCATAGTTTCTGCCCGGTGAAAATACTTGTCGTAGACGAAGATCCCATCGCCGCCAACGCCCTCCTCGAGTTGCTGTTCCAGTGGAACATGGACACGGCGCAGGCTGTCGATGCGCTGTCCGCCCGCATACAACTGGACGTGGGCGGTATCGATCTGGTCCTGTCCGCTCTGCAGTTGCCCGGCGACAGCGGCATCGAACTGGCGCACTGGATGCGTTCGCAGCCGGCCCATCGGCGCCGGCCCATGCTGCTGATTTCGGCTCAGGTCGAACGTGAGGACATTGTTGCCGCGTCGCAGGCAGGTGTCCAGGGCTTCGTCGTCCGGCCCTACCAGCCCGAGGAGCTACGGCAGAAAATCCTCGAAGCATACCGCAAGAATCGCAGCGAACGCTGGACGCGCGACGCCGGCGAGATCTGGCGTGGTCGTCGGAACCCGGATGCCAACAACGGCTCCGGTCCCGTTGTTCTTTTCGGCGAGGGCATCACCGACGAGTCGCGTCTGGCAGACCCAGCTCAGCGCCCGGTGACGGAATATCTGGGCCTGGCGCGCGAGGTGATCGACAAGATCAACCTGGGTGATCCCGAACGGGGCGCCGGATACATGATCCTGCCGACAACAACCGACGTCATTCTCTCACTCAAGCGACCAGGCACCCGGGAGGCGATCCGGGTCATGCTCGTATCGACCCGTTGTCAAGGTAACCCGACGCTGATGGCGCGGTTGTTTTCCATCAACCGGCGCAGCAACCAGGCGACGCTGTATCTGGTATATGACGAGGTTGACGAGATCTCGCCCGTGCATCGCCAGGGGTTGAAGGATCTGGGGGTACGCACATTGCGGCGTTCCCGCGTCGACTCAGCGCGCATGCAGTCGATCCTGTCCCGTTATCTCGTTACTGAGAGTTCCATGATTGTCGACGAGGAGCAGGATGACCTGGCACCGCAGCAGATTCGTAGCCGTATCGCCGATGACATCGAGACCATGTCATCCTTGCCGCCCATTCCGCAGGTCTACGAGAGGATCACGACACTGGCGCGGGAAGCCGGCAGTGATCTGAAGGAGTGGATCAAGGTGATCCGCGTGGATCCGCTGACGTGCGCCACGATTATGCGGCAGGCGAACTCGGTGAACTACGCCTTCAAGGCCCAAGTCTCACAGATCGACAGGGCCGTCATTCTCCTCGGCAAGAACGTCGTTGTTGGCCTCGTCGCCAGCACATCGGTGCGTACAGCGCTGGCCTCGATCGCCGAGAAGGGTTTTCGCCTCGAGGAACTGTGGCTGCACAATCTGGCTGTCGGTTTTGCTGCCCACATCCTGTCACACCCCCTCGATCGTGAGGTGGAGGGGCTGGGCAGCGTCGAAAGTCTGGGGTTGCACGTCGACTCTGTGGCAGTCCTGAGGCACATCAACCTGCCGAAGCGATTGGGTCTCGACTATGATCGCGTCAATGCCATGGCGGCAGGGTCGTTGCATGACATCGGCAAGGGCGTCATGGTCTTCGCCTATCCCGGGTTGTATCCCCTGTTGCGCGAGGAGTTGCAGGAG
>CALFPI010000414.1 GCA_937919035.1 uncultured Gemmatimonadaceae bacterium | reverse complement strand
CACCGCCGGCCGCTTCGAGTTCATGCCGCTGGGTCACTGGACCCTCAAAGGCAACAAAGCCTTTTTCTGGTGCAGCCGGTGGCCCGGCGAACAGATCACGTTCGGCGGCCTGCGCAACAAATTGGTGCGCGCACGCCTTCTTCCCACGGGCAAGGGACTACACATCTGGCAGCAGGGTGAGCAGATCAAGCTGTCCGGTATGCCCAAAACCAACCCGGATCGCCACGCCAGCATCGCCGTCATCGAACTCGAATTCGCCGCGCCACCCCGGCAGGTCTTGGGGGCCGGCTACAAAGTGTTGAAGTAGTGACGCTGGGCGCCGACACGCGGCTCAGGCCGCGTGTTCGGTGCGCGCCAGAAGCGTTCTCTTGAGTTCCGGTGACAGGCGATTGAAGTACTCGGAATAGCCACCGACGCGGACGATCAGGTCCTGATGGCGCTCCGGATGGGCGATGGCGTCCTCGAGAACGGCCTGATCGATGACGTTGATCTGAAGTTGCATGCCGCCCAGATCGAAGTACGTGCGCACCAGATTGCGCAGCTTGTTGTTCTGCTCGGCACCATCGAAGAGACTGCGTGTGAAGCGGGCGTTGACGACGAGCGTGCCCGGCGCCAGGTGCTGCGGGATCGAGGCCACACTCTTGAGCATGGAGGTTGGGCCGCAGCGATCTCTCCCCTGGTGCGGGCCAGCCGAGTCGGCGATCGGTTCGCCCGCCCGGCGACCGTCCGGCGTGGCACCTACCGGCTTGCCCGCCTGCGCGTAGGTCGTGAACATCAGGCAGGAGGGCAGGAACTTGCCGCCGCGCCACGGGGTGTGGGCTAGGAACTGCCGAAAGACGAACTCCGCCAGATCGGCGGCCAGACCGTCGGCGGCGGGGTTGTCGTTGCCGAAGCGCGGACAGCGGGCCAGGCGCAGGCGGAACGGTTCCTGGCCTTCGAAGTCACGTCTCAGGATCTCGAGCAGTTGTGCAGCGGAGATCTCCGGCTCGGCAAACACGACCTCGCGCACAGCGGCCAGCGAATCGACGACCGTCGCCAGGCCGGCGACGTTGATGACACTCCAGTTGTAGCGGGCGCCACCGGCGTTGAATTCCCTGCCAGCGTCAATGCAGTCATCCATCAGCAGGCTGCGCATCGGTTGGGGTCGCAGCCGGGCCTTGGCCTGCTGGTGGGCGCTCACCTGCGTCGTTATTTCGGTGATCGCCGCCAGCACATCCTGGCGAAAAGCGGAGAGCAGACCGTCAAAGCTATCTGCCGTTGCCAGCTGGCGTTCCAGCGTCTGTGTCAGGATGAGCGGCAGGTTGATGCCGGCATCCAGGGAACCCACGTTGGACAGTCCGTGGATCATCGTTTCCGTGCAGCCACCGCCGTTGTACAGGGCCAGATCCTCTTCCCGGATCCCGAGTCCAGCCTCCCGCAGCGAGTTGAGGAAGGCCTCCTCGTTGTAGAGGGCGGGCAGGCCGCAGCCACTGGCGATGGTCTCCAGGGCCGCGTCCCACACTGCCTCCGGCATATCACGCCGCACGTGCAGCTGCAGGTTGGGCCGGCGCATCCCCCGGGCGGCCTCGAGGCAGACCAGCGTGAGTTCGCTATAGGCCGCCTCACCGTCGGCCCGCGTGCCGCCGATACCGACGCTCCAACCGTGGTTGACGTCGCAGTTCTCCCAGAGGCAGCGAACCAGACCGACCGCCTCGTCACGCGTTGTGCGACCCGCCGCCAGATCCTGTGTGTAGTACGGAGACAACTCGAGATCGACCCGTCCCGGGTTGTCGCAGTCGTCGAGGTAGTAGCAGAAGTTGTAGGCCACGCAGGCTTCGAAGAAGCTGCCGGCAGCCCCGAAGGGTACTCGCTCCAGGGCGGCGATCAGTCGCCGCCGCCGGGCGTCCTGCTCCCGGTCGTCACATGATGTCCGGCGTAACGCATCGACCAGGCGGCGATGCCAGGCACGGATCCCCGTTACGACCTCGAGAAGGCCGACATAGAACTCGGTCGGCTCGGCGTCGCCGCGGCGGCGCGCCTGCTCCAGGTGGGCTGTGATCCGCTCGCCGTAGGCGTCCAGGCCCTCGTGTAGAAGACGACCGAAATTGGGCACGCTGTGGGTGTAGCCACTCCCACCCACGGTGTGTACCGTGGTGATGACGTCGAGTTGTGCCGCCAGGCTTTGCATCTCACTCTGCAGCGCCGACAGGGCCTGCCGTTGTTCTTCTCCGGCGCCGGCCAGGCACTCCGCCAGAGCGCCGGCGTCATAGCTCCAGGTGAAAGAGTAACTCGGACACAGCACGCGATCCTTGTCGTCACAACGGGTGGGGCCCGCCGGGTACAGCCACTGGCCGCCATAGGGCGGCAGCGACCGGTGTTCGAACCGGCGGCGAACGGCTCGTGACCAGCGTCTCATGGGGGACGCATGGGGTTCTTCCATGTAGCCTGCGGCAAAGGGCTCACCCAATGCGTGGAGTACCTGGGCGCAGGTTTGAGTCTCATGGCTGATTGCGGTCATTATGTCCCCTTGTGCCCACCTCGTCGGCGGACATGGGATCCGCGGGAGCGCTCTACAACGTGATCGTACGGCGCGTGATGCCGGCCTTGAGCACCGCCAGACCCAGATCGAGGCCCGCCAGACCATCGGCACCCGTCACCAGAGGCTGCTCGCCCTTGTCGAAGCGGGCAACGACGTGCTTTGCCTGATCGAGGAACATGTCGCGCTGCTTGTAGGTAAAGACGCGTTCCTTGCCCCCTTGTCCCTTGAAGGTGAAGGCACCCTGTGTCTTTGCATCAAAGCCCTTCGGCGCAGTCGCTGCCGTCATGCCGAACTGCAGGCTGCCCTTGGGACCGATGAGATCGTTGAGGCTTGCTGCCGGAGCGCCCGGCGCCATGCCCCAGGTCCAGATCAGCGTGTGCTGCGCACCGGAGACGAAGGTGATGATCACACTGGCCGTGTCGGAGCCGACACTGGTCTTGTCGAACTGGGTCGACGATGCCTGCACGGAGGCGGCGGGTCCCAGCATCTGCAGGGCGAAGTCATAGTTGTGGATGGCGCCATCCAGCAGCGGTCCGCCCCCCTTGTTCTCATCACGAAACCATGGATTGGCGGGACGACCGCCGGCAGCAAAACGCCAGATCACCGGCGCCCCCAACGTGCCGGCCTGCACGATCTGCTTCATTTTGCCCCATTGCGGACAGAAACGCCGGACGAAGCCGATGGTCAGGCGCACGCCCGCCTTGTCACATGCGGCGACCATACGCTTGGCGTCACCTGCCTTCATCGCCATGGGCTTCTCGCAGAACACGTGTTTGCCTGCCTTGGCCGCATCGATCACCGCCGCTGCATGCAGAAACGTCGGAGTACAGACCCAAACCGCGTCCACAGCATCGAGACGCAGCATCAGCCGATGATCGGTGAATACCTCTGCACCCTTGTGACCAAAGTCAGCAGCAAAGGACTTTGCCGCCGCGCTGGAGGCATCCGCGCAGGCGACGATGCGGGCACCGCCGACTTGCGCCAGACGTGTAGCGTGGTGACGGGCAATGCCGCCGCAACCGATAAATCCAATGTTCAACATGACGGGCTCCTGGAGTGATGTTGTGCATACATACGCCACATCTCCGCTTCTGCGCCACGGGAAGGAACTCGGCGCATCCGGCGGGCCGCATGACGGCGCGTTGCTCTTCGGTCAGATCGGTGACAACGGCGCAGCCGCCGCCCCCCTGCCGGCGGCATAGCCGCTCGACCAGGCCCATTGGAAATTGAATCCTCCCAACCTGCCCGTCACGTTGACGACTTCACCACAGCAATGCAGCCCGGCGACGCGCAGGCTTTCAAGGGATCGCCGGTCGAGCTCTCCAAGAAGCACACCACCTGCGGTGACTTCCGCCTTTTCATAGCCACCCGTGCCGACCAGACCAAGGTCGACCTGTGTCAGTGCCAGATGCAGTTGCCGTTGCCCTCGGGCATCCAGCTGTTTGATCTTGAGAGCAGGATCCAGGCCGGCCTTGCGCAACAGGGCATCTGTCAGCGCTCGGGGCAGCCACGTGCCCAGTGCACCCGCCAGCGCCCGCTCACCCGGCAACAGCGCTTTCGTCTGCGCCACAAAGATGTCCAGCGACGGTGCACGGGGGGCCTGAGCGGGTGGTAGAGATGCCCCCGGCTGTTTGTCGAGATTGCGGAAGGGGGCCCAGGGGCCAGAGTCGGCGACCAAGCTCCAGAAATCCCCGCGCAAGACGACGTCTTCACCAGCGCGCAGGGCCCGACCACAGGCGCCACTCACATCAAAAGGTGCGGGACCCGTGGCGCCCTTGTGGGTCACCAGCAGGCTGCCGGCAGACCGTGCCAACGGTCGGTAGCGGGCGCCGGAGAGTTGCTCAGACTGTATGGCGCGAGGCGCCAGCGTCAGGACTGCGGGCACCGTCAGACCAGCGAGGCCGGCCAGGGGACCCGCGCTGCTCAGGTGCAGAGGCGTCAGCGCCAGCAGGGATGGCTCGATGGTATGCCCCAGACGCGCCAGTTCCTCCAGGCCGAAACCCCGCGATCCCGTCTTGGGCAGACTCCTGCCGCCCGTGGCCAACACCACACGCCGGGGTTGCCATGCCGATCCATCAGCAAGTTGTACGACCCAGCGCGCTGCAGTCGTTGTGGGTGGCTCCAGACGCGTGACCTCGGCAGGAACCACGAGAGCGATCCCCGCCGCGGTCACAGCGTCGAGCAGTACCTGCAGCACATCGCGCGCCGTGTTGCTCTGCGGGAACACCTTGCCGAGATCCTCCTCGTGCAGCGGGCAACCTCGAGTGGTGAAAAAGGTGCGCGCCGCGTCAGCCGGAAAGCCACGAAGCAAGCCCTTCACCACACGAGCGTTGTCACTCTCGTAATCCGCCTCATCCACCCGGGCGTTGGTCAGATTGCAGCGCCCTCCACCGGACACCAGAATCTTCAGGCCCAGTCGGGCTTCGTTGTTCAGCAGCACGACATCCGGTGCCGCGTCGATGAGGGGCTGTGGCTGGCCCTTGGCATCCAGCACGCCGCGCGCGGCCAACGCCGCGAACATGCCCGCAGCCCCGGCGCCGACAACGAGCACATCGCAGCTTCTCTGCTGGCGATTCTTGATGGCAGGGATCATGTCTGCAACATTATGGAAAGGGTGCTGATTGTGCGACATTCGCCAACGAGGCCGCGCAGCCTTGCCAGGTGCTGCGCATTCGAACAACTTGCGGGAGTGACATGACAAGATTCCTCTACCTGTCTGATACACACTGGGGTGCCGGTGCCAGCGGCTACACCATGCAGCCGAAGTCGGACACGCAGTTGCCCGCCCTCATCACCGCACTTCGATCCTGGATCGAGGCGCATGGCCCTGTCGATTTTGTGCTGCACGGCGGCGACATGATCCACGAAACAAGTGCCGCCGGCATTACCGCGGCAAGCCAGCATTTCGACCTGTCCTGCCCTGTGCATCTGTGTCTCGGCAACCATGATCTGACGACGGAGGATGCCGTCGAACAGTGGTTGCATACTGCGCCGCAGTTCTTCGGTGCTGCGCCGCAGTTGGACCGTGCCGCTTCCTCCGACTATGCCATCACCACCGATGACTGCATGATCCATGTCATACCGAATCAGTATGGGCCAACGCCCTTCCGCTGGGAGAGCACGCAGGACCCGCACTTCCTCGCGTCGCAGATCGAGGCCCTGGAGGCAAGGATCACCGCCCACCCCGACACGACCCACCTGCTGCAGACCCACAGCCCGGTACATGCCATCGAGCCCGGTCAGTCTGGCTTTGCCGAACCCTTCCACCAGCCGCCGGCGGAGTTCACGGCTACGGTGACCCGGTTGGTCGAAAAATACGGAATTGCCTGCGTGCTGGGTGCCCACAGTCACATCAACATGAACAAAAAACTGGACGGCGCGAACTATATCACCGTCAGTTCTTTTGTTGAAACGCCCTTCGAATTCAAGCTTTTTGAAGTCGGCGGAGGGGCTCTGACCATGCAGACGCACAATCTCTGGCAGCATGTGGATTTTGCTGCCGAGTACAACTGGCACAGCACCTTTGTTCAGGGCCGGGCCTGTGATCGCGCCTTCGAACGATTGCTGTGACTGGCATTCACCTGATTACGAAAGGAACAGCCCATATGGCGGACGTCATCGTCTACCACAACAGCAATTGAAGCAAGTCCAACGGCGCGCTGGAGATTCTGCGCGCTGAAGACGTCGAGTTCGACGTGATCGAATACATCAACAAGCCCCTGTCCGAGGCAACCCTGCGACATCTGCTCGGGTTGCTGGGCTGCGAACCGGCTGCAATGCTGCATCCCGGCTCGTTCGGCAAACTGGACCTTGCTCTCGAGGATTACAATTCGCCGGATGCCCTCATCGGGCTTCTGTGCGAACATCCGGAAGTGATGAACCGCCCCATCTGTGTACGCGGAGCGCGGGCCGTGATCGCCCGTCCCGCAGAAAAGGTGCGCGAGATTCTCGACTGAGGCGGAACAAGGCAATGCCGCAGCGTGGCGCCAGTCCACAGCGCCACGCTGCGGCATGTTCCATCTGCTGCCTTCAGTCGATGGCACCGGCGAACCGGGAGGCCGACGGCGCCCGGTAACAGACGTTCAGTTCGGGTGTATCGATGTGCTTGTTATCGTGCAAGCGCGACTCGAGGCAGCGTTCCAACATGCCACTGACCAGCAGCGTCCGCTGCGCCGGATACGGCGCCTGGCCCGTGACGAACATCTCCTCTGCCTGGGCCATCAGGCAGGCCGAGTAGACGACGTTCGGTTGTCCAGGCAGCAGGAACTGTGTCGACACGACATCGCCGCGATCACCTTGCATCCTGGCGGCAAAGGTGTAATCCTGCACGGCACCGTTGAGCATCAGCAGCGTCGCCTGCAGCCCGTCGTTGTAGTCGATGAAATAGGCTGCCGGGTTCTCCACGAGTTCTTCCAGTTCTCCGCTGTGGGCCAGATCCTGTGGCCGCCCGTCACTCAGAGCGATACCACTGCGTGAATCGGAACGGGCCAGGGCGCCCTCGAGAAGCCGGCGCGACCAGCGCCCCTCTTCCCCCGCCTGCCACACAGCATCCCCATCGATGAGTTGTACAGACCGGACCCCGGTTTCGCCGCCCTGGCGGCGCTCGACCATACACTGCATGGCCTCCAGCGCGTGGAAATCCATCGCGTCCGAGCCGCCGACGCCGATCATCAGGGCCGCGTCGATGACGCAATCCAGCGGCAATTCCAGTGGCGGCAGGCGGAAGGTGACGGGCAATGACGAACCAGTGAGCAGGGGAAACTCCAGCTCCTGCGCCAGGGCGACCATGTGCTGCGCCTTGTCGAAGCTGTACGACAGATGCTTGTCGTTGAACACGGGCACGCTTCGTCCGTCCTGGCGGAAGACGTCGGTGATGGCGGTGAAGAACTCATGGCGGGGGTAGAGCTTCTGCCCCTTGTCGTTGCTGGCATATTCGCCATGCTCGGCGATGAGCAGTACAGCGTCGACGGCGAGCGCATCCGTACCCTGTCGCAGGGCTGCGGCGATGGTCGGGTAGATGGTGAAACCGTGTTCCTCGGCGCGACGGCGGCTGAGGTCGCCCTCAGGGCATTGGTCCACGTACGCAGCGACGACGTCCATCTCAGGATGATGCCAGCGACCATCACGCGGGTAGCCACAGAGGAATCGTTCACCCATGTGGTTGGCATGACTGCGCCACTCCCAGACGGTGGTGACAATGGCCAGCCTTTTTCGATGGCTCATCCTCATGTCCTCCGGAAGGTAGAGGGCTCGCCGACCTGATACCGGATGCCAAGATGCGGCGTCGCCAACTTCTGGTCCTGCCACAAGGAATTCACGCCGGCGATGCTCAGCCCCGTCGTCAGCAAGGTGCGCTCGATCGGATAGGGTGCGCGGCCATGGACGATCAACGTCTCGATATGATGGCACATGGGGTTGAAGAAATTGGGTTGCATGTGATGTCCTGAGCCGAGATAGAACTGCAGCGACAGCGGTGGCTCGTCGCGGATCCGCGCTGCCGCCGTGATGTCGCTGACAAGCCCCTCTGCCAGCAACATGGTCGCCTGCAGCCCATCGGCGTATTTGATGCAGTAGGCCACGGGCGGGCGCCCGAGCAACTGCGGCAGTTGCTCCCGTGTCGGGTACGTGTGGCGATGACTCTCGTCCGCCGGCTTCAGGCTGAAGCTGCGACAGAGGCAGGCCTCGAACAGCGCTGGATCCCAGGCGCCATCATCGAGCCCCTGCCAGACGCTGTCACCACGCAGCGCCTGCACGGAAGCAACCCCGGTCTCCCCTCCCTGGCGTCGCTCCACCAGGCACTGCATCGCTTCGAGGGCGTGGATGTCATAGCTGTCGATGCCACCGACGCCGATGCTGACAATCTCTTCGACCGGTGCGCCAGAGGGCATGTCGATGGACGGAATGCGGCGGCAGATGGGCAACGACGAACCCGCCATCAGCGGGAAGCCGAGTTCTGCGCTGATGGCAACCATCTCGCGCGCCTGATCCCAGTTCCACGACAGGTGTTTGTCGCAGAAGACCGGCACAGAGCGGCCACTGGCGCGGAACACAGCCGTCAGCTGCTGGAAGAACTCATAGCGTGGATACAGCGTCTGGCCCTGTTCATTGAGTGGATACTCTCCGTGCTCGGCGATCAGCAGCACGCCATCCACATCCAGCTCATTGCCTCCGCGGGTGAGAGCCTCGCCGATCGTCGGATAGATGCGCAGGTCCTCGTGGCGTGCCTCCCGCTCGCGGCTGAGATCGGACGCCGGAAACTGATCCACATAGAGAGACACGATATCCAGCGCCGGATGATGCCAGCCGCTCTCCCAGCCCCAGCCACCCAGCAGCCGGTCGACAATGTTCTGGCCGTGGGAGTAGCGGCGGTACTCCGTCACCAGTGCCGCAACGCGAGGACGTCGCCCCAATGGTGTGGGCAGGCTGCCTGCGGTGCTCATCTGTCCCCGTCCTGTCGCAGCCGGTAGCTGCGGTCGTCAAAGACAACCGCATCATGCATCGGCGAAGCGTGGGCGCCGCCGGTGACAAACAACTGCCCCTCATAGACAATGGCCGCCCCCCACGCCTGCTCCGTGGGCAAATCGGGGCCGAGGCGCCAGGTCCGCGTGTCGGGGTTGTAACAGCGACACCTCCTGTCACCGAAGCCACCAATGAGCCAGACCTCGCCACGATAGGCCGCCGCCAGCGGTCCCTGGCCAATGCTGCCCGGTTGCGGCAGGTCGTCGTCCCAGCAGCCACTGGCCACGTCAAAGGCAAACACACCGTCGATGCTGGCACAGTAGATGACACCCTCCAGGACGCAGGCGTGGCCCTGGCGTGTCGGTTCCGGCAAGGGTGTTTCAAAACGCCAGGCACTCTCCCCCGATCCAATGCTCTCGACCGTCGACAGCTTGGGTCCCGAGTTGTGTGCAGCACCACCGATGGCGTAGATGCGCCCATTACATGACACGACGAATGGATCCGTGCGCACGTCGTTGAGGGCCGGTCCTGCGTGCCAGCAGTGGCTCGCCGGATCATAGATATCCACCAGGTACAACGCCTGCCCCTCGCCCTCGCGCCCTGCGGTGCGGGTTTCGCCCCCGACGACCCAGACACGGCTGTCCAGCTCGGCGATGCCATTGTAGCGCCGCGGGATGTGCATGCGGCTGGCCACTTCCCAATACTGGCTTGCAGGGTCAAAGGCGAACAACTCATCACAGACGTGGGCACTGGGAGGCAACCCCCAGGCGCCGGCCCAGCCGCCGGCGATGTAGAGCTTGCCGAGACAGGCAGCGGCGAAGACGTCGTGGTTGCCGCCCCCTGGCAAACGACCCCGCTGTTGGGTCCAGGTCTGTTGCCAGGCATCGGCAGTTGCCGGCTGCCGGTACAACCCCTCGTCCGTCGCCACCCAGATGGCACCGCGGCGATCCACGTGCAGCGCACGCCCGGCGCCAGGAATCGTCGCCAGGGGGCGCAGTAGCAGTTCTGTCGCGGCGTTGGTGTCCAGCTCCAGCAGGTCACCTGTGTCAAAGGCTGCCATGACCCGACCGTCTGGCGAGGTCGCCACTGCCGTCACCGCACCGGCTGGCGCTACTCCCCCTGGCGTCTGCCAGCCGGCAGCAGCCTTGGCGGGACAGAAGACACGCCAGCCATCAGCTCCGGCGACCCAGACATAACCCACACTGTCGGCAACGAGAAAGTCCCAGCGCCCCACCGGCAACCAGGCCAGCTGCCACGCCTCGGGCGTGTTGGCGGGCAGCACCAGGACCTGTCGGCCACCGACCGCATCGACCAGGCTCCAGCGATTGCCGTAGATGTCCGTCGCCCACGGCACGGGTGCCGCACCTGCAAGCGGACATGCCGGCGTCGGGGCAGAGCCGCCATTGGGGCGCAGGCGGGCAGCACCGCCCTCAACCCAGATCTCACCATCGGCGGTGCACACGACCTGATGCCGGCCTGAGGGCCTGCCGGCAAAGGTCGCCGTCACATCCTGTGAGTCGCCACCTTGATCCATGTCGAAGCGCAGGATCTGTGGCCCGCGCGTGCAGTACAACAAGCCATCCGGCCCGCGCGCGGCGGCGTCGATTGCCCCGTGGACGGTGACATCGAGGCGGCCCTCGTCACAGATGGCAAGGCCGTCGGCAAAGCCCAGCAGCAGACGTTCGTCGTCGTGCTCCTGAAGCATGTGGGGTGCAGCAGGCAATCTGGTGACCCGTTCCATGGATGGATCCTGAGATTTCGGGTGGCAGGCACAGCAGCGGACAACGCGGGGCAAAGATGAGTCACAGGCGCCGCTCCTGGCAAAAGGGCCCGAACCCTTGACCGGCTTCCCCCTTGGCGCTTATCTGTCCTGCCATGTCGTGCCCTTGCCGCTGCCTTTCTTCGACCGAAGTGCCAATCAATAAGTGAGAGACCCTCGTGACATACTTGAAGCAGAGCCATATCAGCATCGACACACCCATGGCCCCGCCCGCCTGGGCGCTGATGGAGTGCGAGTTGTTGCGCACCCAGGAGCGTGCCTGTAGCGAGTTCTTTGCCCAGTATTTCGACGAGCGCGGCTACCTGGAATGTATCCCGCGCTGGGGCGGCAACGACGGCCCGGATGACGCCATCGAAAATCTGGTCAACTGGCCGGTGCTCTACCTGCTCGGCGGTGGTGACAGATTGCGCGCCATGTGCGAACTGGGGTGGGAAGGTCACGTGCGGCAGTACACAGAAGCACGCACGACGGAGGTCGATTTCGCCCGCGACGGTATGTACTACCGGGAGTTTCCCGTGATGTTTGACTGGGTGCACAACGGCGAGGGGCTGACAACATTCAACCTGCACGGCCTCATGGATCCCACGCCGCGCGACTTCGAGAAGCGTGTCCGGCGCTTTGCCGGGTTCTACATGGGTGACGATCCTCAGGCGCCCAACTACGACAAGCAGCACAAGATCATTCGATCTCTGCTCAACGGCAGCCGTGGCCCCATGCTGCGCAAGGCGACGGCACTGGACTGGGCCGGTGACCCGATCGATGAGGTCGAAGAGCGCTTCAACGCCCTCCATGGCGAACGCGATTTCGATGAGATGCTGGCGCACTTCGAGGACTATACGGACGTTGTCGGCGACCACCCCTCGAATATGGTGGCGACCACACTCGGACTGAACGCCTTCGCCCTCACCGGCGAGCAGAGCTACCGCGACTGGGTGCTGGAGTATGCCGAAGCCTGGCGCCAGCGGACCATCGACAACGACGGCATCATTCCCACGAACATCGGCCTGGATGGCACCATCGGCGGCGAATGTGACGGCAAGTGGTATGGCGGCTGCTACGGCTGGGCCTTCACCGTTGTCGTACCACAGACCGGGGCCCTCTCCAGCCGCAATACGCACTACCTGGGAATTGCCGGTTTCGGCAACGCCCTGCTGTTCACCGGTGATCAGCGCTACGTGGACGTCTGGCGTCAGCAGATCGACAAGATCAACAGTCACGCGAAAGTCGTCGACGGCAAGCAGCAGTATCCGCACATGTTCGGTGATGACGGCTGGTACGATTATTCGCCGGCCCCCTATTCGGCGGGCGCCCTCGACGTCTACTACTGGTCCATGGAGCGGGACGATCTCAAGCGACTGGACACCAGCAACGGCTGGATCGGTTTCCTCGAAGGCAATGCCCCCGACTATCCCGTCGCTGCCCTGCAGCGCGACTTTGGCCGTGTTCGTGGACAGATGGAGAAGGTGCGCAACGATCCGACAACGCCTGATACCCGCCTGTCAGACAATCCCAATCCGCTGAATCCGGCAACCATCGGTTCCCTCGTCGAACTCATGCTCGGCGGCATGGCGCCACGACATGGTTGCCCTCTGCACTGCCGTCTGCGCTACTTCGACCCGGAACAACAGCGCCCTGGCATGCCCGAAGGTGTCGGCGCCCTGATCGAAAAACTCGAGGCCGACTCGACGACGGTCACTCTCGTCAACACCGACCAGGTCACGGGCCGTCGGGTCATTGTGCAGGGCGGCGCCTATGCCGAACACCGCTTCGACTCCGTGTCCATCAACGGCGAAGTGGTGCAGGTCGATGGCACCTCCTTTGCCGTGGAACTGGCACCCGGCGCCGGCGCCACACTGAAAATCGGCACACAGCGGTACACCAGTCAGCCGACCTTCGCCTTTCCCTGGGACCGCCACGAATAGTGGACTACAGCAAAGCCAACAAGGAGGCCTGGGAACAAGCCTTCCCCCGACACCAGCAGGGCTACAAGGAGGACCCGGCGCTGCGCCTGCAACGGGGTGATCTGTCCTTTCTGGAGGAGGACACCCGCGCGGCACTGACGCAGATCGGCCTGCAGGGAAAGGCTGTGGCGCAGTTCTGCTGCAACAACGGCCGCGAGTTGCTGACAATGCTCAAGATGGGCGCTGGCAAAGCTACCGGCTTCGATATCACCGAGAGTTTCACCGCAGAAGGCCGGCGCCTGGCGCGTGACGCCCAGCTGGACGCCGAGTTCATCGCCACCGATATCTACGACATCGACGATTCCTACGCAGAGAGCTATGACCTCGTACTGGTCACCATCGGCGCACTGTGCTGGTTTGCCGACCTCGACCGCTTCTTCGCCAGGGCTGCCCTCGTGCTGAGAGCTGGCGGCAGCCTCCTGATCAACGAGCAGCATCCGTACACCAACATGCTCGCCATGCCCAGCGAGGATGGCTTTGATGCCGAACATCCGGACCAGGTCCTCTTCTCCTACTTCAGGAAGGATCCCTGGATCGAGACCAATGGCGTCGACTACATCGGCGGTACGAGTTATACATCCAAGCCGCTCTACAGCTTTTCGCAGCCCTTTGCAGCCATTTTCACAGCTCTGCGCAACAGTGGCCTTGCCGTGACATCACTGCAGGAATTCGATTACGACATCTCTGCCGCCTGGCCCCATCTCAGCGTCAGGGGTATCCCCCTCTCCTATATCCTGGTAGCCGAAAAGCCCTGAACGCACCCCAAACGAGAGACCTGTACGTGCCCGATACATGGCAGCCCATCGAAGCCGACGCGGCGAGCATCGCCCGCCAGTTTCCGCACCCTCTCATGGCTTTGGCAGAGGGCACAGTGCCGGCCTTTGTGCTGCGCGGCGCCTACCCGTCGGCGGACTCCACCGCCCTCATGGCACGTTTTGCCGAGCGTGGATATTTCGACCGGGAGACCGTGGGCAAGGAACCACAACTCAGCGGCGGCAGCTACCTGGATCTGGGCACCAGTCTGGGCCGGATGAGTGCCAGCCACGACGATCTGTTCGCTCACGCTGACGGCACGCGAGCCCTGTTCTCGCAGCTGTTTGCCGGCCTCGTCGACCCCGTGGAAACCATCTATCAGAATCTGTCACACCTTGCAGCTGGCAAGACCGTGAAGACGGCGGAAGAAGCCGATGGTCGCCGCTACGGACCGGCGATTTTCCGCATATACCATGGCCAGGAAGGCCACAAAGCGCACTATGATTCGGTGCGTCGGCGCTCAAAATTGAACTACTCCGTGTCGCGCTTCACCCATCAGTTCGCCGGCGTCATGTGCCTGCAGAAGGGCTCGGCCGGTGGCGAAGCCATCCTCTACCGGGCCAAGGGTGAAGGTGAGGTGGAAGAAATTGTCAATCAGGGCACATTCGCCGAATACGCCGCGACGCAGGAGCTGCCACGGGAGCAGATCGAACTGAATGCAGGAGATCTGTATTTCTTCTACACGGAGAACATCCACGAGGTCCCTATGGTTGTCCGCGACAAGACCCGCGTCGTGCTGGCTGTATTCGCCGCCATGTCTCCCGAGGACAACGAGATCTTCGTCTGGTCCTGAAGATCCGTCATCCGCATTGATGCTGCAGCACGGAGGTGACAAGTGATTCTGAAGGTATGCGGCGCGCAACTCGACGTTACGCGGGATATCGACCACAACACGGCGCAGATCACGCACGCCATCGACGTGGCCAGCCAGCAGGGCGCCGGTATTCTGCTGACACCGGAAGGTTCGCTCAGCGGCTACACGCCAGACTTTGACCGTGCCAGGGTGGAAGCAGGACTGACGATTGTCACCGACCACGCCCGGGATCGGGGCGTCGGACTCGCCCTCGGGACCTGCTTCATGGAAGCCGAGGACGGCCTCTGTTACAATCAACTCCGCTTCTACGCCCGGGACGGGGCCTATCTCGGGTTCCACAGCAAGATTCTTCGCAGTGGCACGATGGTGCCCGAGCCGCGCGGCGAGTTGAATCACTATGCCGCGACGGAACTTCGCACATTCGAGTTCGAAGGGATCCGGATCGGTGGTCTCATCTGCAACGACTTCTGGGCCAACCCATGCTGCACGCCGCAGCCGGATCCATTCCTGGTGCATCAACTGGCCACGATGGGGGCTCGCATCATCTTCCACGCCGTGAACGGCGGCCGGGACGGCAGCGACTGGGCGGAGCACGTGATCTGGCCGTTCCACGAAGCGAATCTGCGCATGCGTACACGCGCTGACGCCCTCTGGACGGTCGTCGCTGACAGCGCCCACCCCGTCACCAAACCATGTTCCTGCCCCTCAGGCGTCCTCTCACCCGACGGAAGCTGGTCCGTCCAGGCAAGCAGACAGGGCGTTGATCATTTCATCTGCACAATCGATCTCGACCACTGAACGAGGCGTCAGCTAAGAATCAGCGTTTGCGCAGCGAACGCGAACTTGCGGCGCTGGAGTTCCGTCAGCGTGGAATCACCGCTTGCGCCGCAAAAGTTCAGACCGACCACAGCGTTCGCGCAGCGAACGCGACCCTGCGGCGCTGGAGTTCCGTCAGCGTAGAATCACCGCTTGCGCCGCAAAAGTTCAGACCGACCACAGCGTTCGCGCAGCGAA
>CALFPI010000413.1 GCA_937919035.1 uncultured Gemmatimonadaceae bacterium | reverse complement strand
CATCGTTTCGGCGATCGGCAATCACGAGGTCGCTGGCGGCTACAATGGCACCGCCGCCAATGCTCCGATCTATCTGCAGTACCTGGCGCAAAATGACGCAGCCAGCTACTACGTGCGTCGCATCGGGACGCGCCTGGTCATCTTTCTGCTGGACAGTGGCCATCTGGCCAGCCACGGTGGACGGCAGGCGGAGTGGCTCGAACAGCAACTGGCAGCCAACGCCACGGTGCCGGTCCGCCTGGCGACGTACCACGTGCCCCTGTTTCCAGGATTTCGTCCGCCCAGCAGCCTCTACTCAAAGGCGGGCCGCAAACACTGGCAGCCTCTGTTTGATCGCTACCGGCTGTTGGCCGCCTTCGAGAACCACGACCACATCTTCAAACGCACACACCCCATCCGTGGCAAACAGATCGATCCGCAGGGTACGATCTATCTGGGGGATGGCTCCTTTGGCCGGGGACCGCGGGTCGTAGATGGCCCCCGGCAGACACACCTGCAGCGCCGTTGGTATCTGGACCAGTTGCGCTCTGAGGGGCACGTCTGGCGCGTCGATGTTGAGGCGGACAGTGTTGTGTTTGCCGCCGTGAACCAGGAGGGCCACGTCTTTGATCGTGTGACGCGGCCGATTTCAGCGGCTGCTGGCAGCAACGCCGGCGGCAGCCACTAGATCTGGTTGCCGTAGACCTCGTCCACCAGCGCCATCGTCTTGACTGCGTCATCGAAGGCTGTCTCCGGTGGTCGGTTGCTGCGCAGGCTGTCGAGGAAATGCATGTGTGTGTCCCAGGCGCCGAAGGCGCGATGCGTCTCTTTGCTGCCGGCCAGTGCGAAGGGGTCCAGTTTTTCCACAGGTTCCAGTTTGTTGTCGGCGTAGAGTGAGCCCCCCTCCTCGGGATCGCCAAAAAAGCTGATGCCCGGCGCGTGAATTTCGACACTGAAGATGCGGCGCCCCGCCATGAAATTGTTCAGCAACAGACCTGTGGCTCCGGAAGAGAAGCGCACAAGTGCCAGGTGCAGATTCCAGTGCCCGGCATCGAGGCGACGATTGTCGGCCGCTACGGACTCGACTTCGCCACCGCACAGGTACCGAAGTGTGTCGACGGCGTGGATGCCGTCGCAGGTCAACATGTCCATGGCACCCTTGTAGTACGGAGCACCACCCACCCAGTTTTTGTAGAACGAGGCATGTGCGGTGTGCACGTGCCCCCGCGCCTCGCAGCGCGCCTTGCCCTGACGGATGAGAGGTGAAAAACGCCGTTGGAACGTGACCCCCGTGTGCACCCGATGTTGACGTGCGATGGCGGCCAGTTGGCGCAGTTGCTCGGTTGTCACCGCCGGCGGCTTTTCGATGAACAGATGACAGCCCCGTTCCATGACTTCGGCGGCGACGTCGTACAGATGGTGGGGTGGCATGAAGGCGTAGACGGCATCCGGCTTTTCCCTCTCTAGCATCTGCCGAAAATCCGTGTAGCGGCCGGCGATGTTGAAACGATCGCAGACACTGCCAAGGCGTGCCGCATCGATATCGCAAGCGGCGACCAGATCACATCCGGGCAACTCGGCCAAGCACGGATAATGGGCGCCGACGGCGCGGCCGCCAGCGCCGATGACGGCAACTCGGATCCTCTTGCGTCGACGATTGCTGACGGGCGTTTTCTTCTTGGTGCTGGCCACGGGATTCTCCTCAGGTCTGGCGGTCGGCGAACCAACCGGCGTCGCGCAGGGCGACGATGGTATTGCGGCGGTCCGTCAGCGGAAAGGGGACCGGCTGATTGCCGGCCTGTTGCGACTGGTAGACGGCGTCCACCATTTCCATCGAGCGGCGGCCCACGACACCGTCGGAGCGCATCGGACCATGTCCATCCAGGGCACCAATGAGTTCCTCGAGGGCCACGACATAGGTGCTGGCTGGCGTCGGGTGTTTCAGCGTTTGCGGCTGTAGTCCGCTCCATTGGAAGCCGGAGTCGGGTTCGTACATGCCCCGCTGTGCGGCCCACAGGTGTACGGTTTCAGGCGACATGCGGATCACCCCGATCGTGCCACGCAGTTCAAAGGCCAGATCAGAGTACACGGTCAGTTCGGCACCACAGATCGTGCCGCTTACACCGCTGGCGAATTTCATGAAGGCTGCGGCAAAGTCCTCTACGGGCCACGGTTGCCGTCGCTGTTCTGCCATGCCGCACAACCAGGACAGAGGCCCGCCGTAGAGATCCATCAGATCGAAGTAGTGTGTGTAGTCGTGCAGCAGGGGCCCCTCGTTCTGGGACCGCCAGGAAGGCTGCGGCTTGCAGCCATCCATGTGACAGGTGATATGGTTCAGTTCACCGATGGCGCCGTCGGCCAACAGCTTTGCCGCCAGTTGCCATTCCGGGTGCCAGCGCCGGTTGTGGTTCACCTGCAGCAACACCCGCTCGCGCTCACAGGCGGCAATCATGCGGTCGCACTCCCCCACCGAAAGGGCCATCGGTTTCTCGCAGATGATGGCACGCACGGACGGCGCCGCGGCACATTGTTGCACCATGTCACAGTGCAGTTCCGGGTGCGTGGCGACGATGACGATGTCGGGGCGCACGGTGTCCAGCATCTGCCGGTAGTCGTTGAACAGGGCATCGATACCGAAGCGCTGGCCGAAGGCATGCAGTTTCTCGCGGCCACGATTGACCCCCGCCACCAACTGCAGCCGCTCATGGGCGACGACGGCTTCGGCGTGATTGTCCGGCAGAGCCGAGAAGCTGAATTGGTAGCCGACGCGGCCGGTACCGATGAGAGCGACGCGCAGTCTGGCAGGTGCCTCACGCATACAGGCCCGCATTCGTCCAGACCGTGGGCTTGAGATCAGGTATGTCGTCGTCCGCTGGAAAGTACGGACGTTGCATGTGCCGCAGTGGGTGCTGGGCAATGGTTGCCGGTGTCGGTCCCGGCGTATCGAGGATGAACACTGCTTTGGCCACCTCGTCGTAGACATTGTGGAAATTCATCGGATTCTTGGCGACGACAAACTTCGCCCGGCGCGGATCGATACCCACCGCCTGCCACTGCTCATCGGCCCAGTCGTAGGTCGCATGACTGGTGACCAGTACCAGCACCGCGCCCATTGCAACCACAGCGGTGGGCCCCATCTCACCAACCACACCATCCCAGATGCCACCGGCATAACGGAACCGGCCATCGTGCACCGACTCCACGCGGATGTCAACGACCAATGGTGTGCCCCATTGGGGGTCCATGGCGTGACCCATAGCTACATGCAGCCCGGCACCGACACCGGCCCGGTGGCAGGCATTCGCCACGGCGGGATCGACGACCGGCACCAGAGATGCCGGGGGAGTCTCCAGTTGCAGCAAGGCTCGCAGCGATGCAATGCTGTCGCCAGACGCACCCCCACCGGCGCAATCGGCGGTCTCCACCAGGATCACCGGCCCTCCGTCTATGGCCATTCCCGCCCGGATGGCGTCGCCAGGCGCCACGGCGGTGGCTTCGAGCTCGTGGCGACTGTCCCAGTAGGCCCCAGCCGTCGCCTCGGCCAGGTCCCTGGCCCGAAGAGCGTCACCATCGGTAATGAACAGACCGCCGCCGCCAAGGTCAGGTTGATCGAGAAAAGTGTGTACCAGAAATACGCTGGCCGACAACACGCCATCACGTAGCTCCTGCTGTCTTGCGGCCCGCATGATTCGGGCGAAGGCGCCATCACCGTCGGTGGAACCATGCAGACCGCCGACGATGACGGGCACTTTGGCCAGGGCCATCGTCGGCCGACAGCGCCCGGCCATCGTCTCCAGCAGCAGGTGGGCGCCGCGCTGCCCCGTGGTCTGCGTATCACGATGGGGGTAGGTCGCCCAGGCGACGAGGCCGTGGGCGTTCTCCACCATGGCCTGCGTCACGTGGGCATGCAGATCGAGGGTAGCCACGACGGGAACGTCAGCGCCAACGAGTTGACGCACAGCCTGCAGGATGTCCCCCTCCGGGTCATCTACCCCTGCGGCGACGGCGGCGCCGTGCAACAGGAGTAACACGCCATGGACGGGCAACGCCAGACGCAGCCGTTCGAGCAACTCACCACGCAGCCGCTGATAGCAGTCAGCCGTAATACAGCCCCCAGGGCAGGTACTGGCTGCCAGCAACGGCGTCACCCGTGCGCCAGCGCCGCGCAATTCCTGCAGGGCGCCGCCAACAACTCCGGCGTCGATGGCGAGCATCTCATCTCCCCAGCGCAACTCGTAGCGTTCGAACCAGTCGAGGTCGATCGGTGAGCCACCGAACTGATTGCACTCCGTCAGAATGGAGCCGATGGCCACTCGCGGGCCCGTCATTGTTGGCCGTTGGTCATAAGCCGCGGCCGCCGCCTGAGCGACACACGGGCCGACGCTGCTCCCAGCTATGGATCATGCCAGTCCCAGTCCTTCAAGTATCCCTCTGCTGTGGCCGACGCAGAAGGCGATGTAGGCCTTTCCATCATCGTCACCCACCAGCTTCATGATGTGATCGTAGTCGATGGCCCGCTTGTAACCGACGTCCCGCAGAGCCCCGGCGACGGCGTACATCGACAGGTCGCCTTCGTCCGGCGCGCGCTCTTCGTACCAGCCATCCACGGGAATCCGGCCGTGTACGTTGCGGAAGTGAACATGAAAAATCCGCTCCTGCGAACCGAATCGACGAATGCCCTCAAAGACATCCTGACCGGACTCGTAGCGTGTGCCGACACAGAATGTCATCCCCATGTTCGGTGAGTCTACCTCCCGGAACAGGCGATCGAAACTGTCGAAGTCGTAGAGGATCTGCGCCACCCCGTACAGCGCCGGCACCGGCGGATCGTTGCCGTGCATGGCGCATAGCAGGCCACCGCTTTCCGCGATGGGCATGATCGTGTGGAAGATGCGCAGGGTACGCTCCCACAGCTGCTCGTGTGTGGGTGAACCGGCCGGCGCCGGCCGGTGCTGAATCGCCTCGCGCAGATCGGAGTGCAGGTACTGATACCCGCCCCGGCCCTCCACCCAACTGTGGGCCGGCGCCGGGAAGTGGCCGAAGGTGGCTGCCTGAAAACACTGGACGCCGAGTACGGGCAAGCCAAAGTCGACACACATCTGCGCGTTGTGGGCCAGATTGTCGAGTTCTTCCTCGGCGCCGGCCTGACCCAGGAATGTGCGCTGCGTCGCATCACCGGTACTGTTGATGCGTTCGATGCGCAGGTCGGCGGCGGCGAGCAGATCGACGGCACGCGCCAGCCCCTCCCGACTCAGTCGCCCTGTGTCACTGTAGCCCGGGATCAGCGACATGGTGATATCGACAACGTCCACGCCGACCTGCTTTAAAAAGCGCAAATCCTCCGGTCGTTCCAGCCACTCCGGCGAGATCCGCGTGCCGACGAGCATGTCAGACCAGCTTCGGGTTGAGCTTCTGCGCCACCTGCACCAGGGCCTGCATGAAACCCACACAATGAGCCCGGCCGCGATGGTGCCAGGGTGAGTCACCGACGGTGGCCGGCACATGATCAGGAATCATGAAGCCGTCGAAGCCCAACGCGTGCAGTTGCTGCACCACAGCGAAGGTGTCGACCTGGCCGTCGTCGATGAAACACTCGTGGAAGCAGTCTGCCGTGCCCTTCACATCCCGGAAGTGGATGTAGATGATCTTGCCATCCGGTACGAAGTAGTCGAAACCCTTCATGACATTTTCGTGGCCACCCATTTCCGACCAGCAGCCCATGCAGAAGTCGAGCCCGTGGTTGGGTGAATCGTACTTGTCCATGGCGCGGCGGAAACCCTCGAAGCTGCCGAAGATGCGTGCCACACCACCCAGTGTCGGCACAGGAGGATCATCGGGATGTAATGCCAGACGCACGCCGGCTTCCTCGGCGACGGGCAGAATTCTGTCCAGATACCAGCAGTAGTTGTCCCACATTTCCTCAGCGCTGTAGACCCGGTCGAAAGACAGGGGTGCATCGGCATGTTCGGCTTCGTGGAAGCGGGTCGCCTGCGCGCCACCCCGCAGCAATTCCGCTGGTTGGGTACGCCACACAGAAGCAGGAATCCAGTGGTAGCCGAGAATGGGAATGCCCACCTTGCCCATATTGCGCACCGTAGTCACCATGTTGGTGAGCTGTTGCTCACGGCCATCGCCGCCAAGCATGATGTCGAGATAGAACGGGATGGGAACATTCTCCAGCGCCATGAGGCGCAGATCATGTTCGTCGGCCTTCGCCTTCAACGCCGCCAGGTCGTCGATCTGCCAGAAGCCTGAGTCGGTGGGCAGGTTGGGTGTGTTCATCAGGAAATCGTCACAGCCGATCTGTTTGATGAACTGACACATTTCGTCTGTGAGTTCATTGAACTGACCGAGGCCGACACGCATGGGCAGGGACATGATTGACACTCCGGAATGAGTCGGGCAGGTTTGCGCGGGCACAATCTCCCGAAACCACAACCAGGGGTCAAGCAAGACCGATATGATGACACAACCCGATGTGCCTGCGGTGCTCAGCTACCTGCAGGACCTGCAAGAGCGCATCTGCGCCGAGATCAACCAGCACGAGGGTGCCGCCGGTATCGCTTTCCGCGAGGACGCCTGGGATCGGCCCGACGGGGGCGGGGGGCGCTCGCGTGTGCTGGAGCAGGGCGCCCTCATCGAGAAGGGGGGTGTCAATTTCTCCCACGTGATGGGAGCGCGCCTGCCGCCATCGGCGTCGGTGCGGCGCCCGGAACTGGCAGGGCGCAGCTTCGAGGCTATGGGGGTCTCCGTTATTTTCCACCCGCACAACCCATATGCGCCGACGTCTCACATGAACGTGCGCTTCTTCATCGCCCATGACCCGGCGGGCCAGGCGCCACCGGTGTGGTGGTTTGGTGGCGGCTTCGACCTGACACCCTACTACGGATTCGACGCCGATGCCGTGCACTGGCATACGACGGCGCGGGCCGCCTGTAAACCCTACGGCGAGGGACTGTACGAGCGCTGCAAGAAGTGCTGTGACGACTACTTCTATCTGCCGCACCGCGATGAACCCCGCGGCATCGGGGGTCTGTTCTTTGATGATCACGACGAGGGTGGATTCGCTGCGGCCTTTGCTTTCACCCGCAGCGTCGGTGACCACTACATGCAGGCCTATGGCCCGATCCTTGCCGCTCGCAAAGACACACCGTTCGGTGACCGCGAGCGCGACTTCCAACTCTATCGCCGCGGCCGCTACGTCGAATTCAATTTGGTCTATGATCGTGGCACACTTTTCGGTCTGCAGTCGAAGGGGCGCACGGAGTCAATCCTGGTGTCCATGCCGCCCGAAGTACGCTGGCGCTATGACTGGCACCCGGAGCCTGGCACACCGGAGGCGACGCTCTACACCGACTACCTGCGCCCTCGAGATTGGGCCGACGAGATGTTATGAGTCGCCTGCATGTCGTGCAGCAGGTCACGCGCTCTCCCGCGGCGGGCCCGTAAGCATGCCGGCCTTTCTCCTGCAGGCCGTGCTGATTTCCCTGTCCGGGGTCATGGCCCCGGGGCCGCTGTCGGCGTCCGTCGTCAGTCGCGGTCAGCGCTCACCACACGCCGGGGCCCTGGCTGCACTCGGGCATGCGGTGATCGAGTTTCCGTTGATGGCGGTTGTGCTCTTTGGCTTCACCGCCTGGGCTGACATTCCACTGGTGCGTGCCCTCATCGGTCTGGCAGGTGGTATGGTGCTGTTGTGGATGGGGTGGGGGTTGCTGGTCCGTGTCCGTCGGCCGTCGGTAACTTCTCGTGAGCCGCCCGTGGCGGGGTCCGACGTAGGCGCCGGCATCATGCTCACCGGGGCCAATCCCTACTTCCTGGTCTGGTGGGCCTCGGTCGGGGCGACGCTGCTGTTGCAAGCGAGCCAGTATGGACCTGCCGGTATCGCGCTTTTTGCGCTGCTGCACTGGCTGTGTGATCTGCTCTGGCTGTGGTTGTTGTCCACCATCGTGCACGGCGGGGGCCACTACTTCGGGTCACGCTTTCAGCTTGCCGTGCTTGCCGTCAGCGGCTTGTTCCTGCTGCTGGTGGGTATCGATTTTGTGCGTGAGGGTGTTGCCCTTCTGCGCGGCCTGAACTAGTTGGCTGAACTAGTTGGCTGAACTTCGCCACTGCCGGTGGAGAAACAGGCCAAGGCTGATCGCCGCCGAGCCCCATGCCGCCCAGCGCAGCCACTGGTGCACGGCGATGCCCGCCAGGGCCCAATCGGGCAGCCACAGGCGCAGAGAGAAAACGCCGACAAGTAGGAAAAACGTCGTCGTGGCGACAGCGTACTGGAGCTGACGGCGAACCCAGGTCAACCGACCGAAGGCCACCAGGTGGGCGGCGAACAGCGCCAGCAAGGCAGCATTGGCCCACTCAGGCACGGCGCCCATCACTCGACAGCCGCAGGCAGTTCCCACAACGCGGCCTCGTCGTCGTCGCGCACCAGCAACCATCGATCATGCAACATGGGCTCGGCCCAGCCGCGACGCGTGTGGAGCGCACGGAAACGGAAGCGCTCATGAGAACCTTCAGCCGACGCAACTACGATGGCAACGGTGCCGTCTTCTGCCTGCACAAGCAGCTGCGAGCCAGCCCGCAGAATGCGGCCGTGGCCGTAGCGGGCGCCCTGCCAGCGACGGTATCCGGTGGCCGCATCAATGCAGACCAGGCGACCCTCATCGAGACCGAAGACGAAACCATCGGCCTCGACGCCGACAGACAACGCTGGGCGCAGTTGCGTGGTGCGCCACAACAGGGCCGCTGTGAGTCCGGCGGTGCCGATCTGCCATTGTACGTTGTAGGCCCGTACGCCAGCCGGGCCCCCACCCAGCAACAGGCGCCCGCGTCCCAGCGGCACAGCCTCCGGCGCCACCAGGCCGGATGCAGGCCACGAAGCCTGCCAGAGGGCCAGCCCCGATCCCGGATCGTGGCCACTGGCGCCCGCCGCCCCGGACGCAACGACCAGCGGCAAACCGGATGCCGTCACGGTCAACACGGGTGCACCATCCCCACCCGGCGTGTCGGCCTGCCACCGGGGTTCGCCCGTAAGCCGATCAAAGGCCTGCAGTTTGGTTTCTGCGCCGGCCGTGACAATGACGAGATCGCCCCACACGAGAGGCTTCGACCACAAAGCTGTTGCGGCTGCAGGTGCCCGAACCTGACGTCGCCACAGCAGCTGCCCGCCGGCCACGTCGAGGCAGCGGAGCCACCCCGTGGCACCCAGAGCAAGGACATGATCCCCATCAATGGCCGGGGTCGCTCGAGGCCCGACGCCGGCACGCAGATCGGCAAAGCGTGCCGTGTCACCGTAGGCCCAGATCTCGCTGCCAAGGCGCAGGTCATAGGCAACAACACATTCATGCACGCCCCGCTGTTCCTGCGTGATTGCCAACCCCCGGGCGACAGCAAATCCTGCAAAGCCGGCGCCAACATCGAGGCGCCAATGGCGACGCGGCTGCAGCAGGTCTATGGTTGCCGCCGGCCAGCGCTCGCCGTGCGGACGCTGGTCGGACCAGGGATCATGGTGTGGTTGTGGCAGAAGCGTGCCCGCTTCGATGCTGCCGCGTCGCTGCAACAACGGCAGACCGTCCAGCGTCAAACCGTGCAACTGGATGCCGAGGGCGACAATCGACAGGGAGCCGACCATGGCGCCCGCACTACCCAGCCGCACGCCCATGGACCAACGCGAAGCCAGCAGCCACCAGAGGATCAGGCCGCCGCCTACCAGGCCGCAGACAGCCATAGCGGCCCACACACGGTGGTGCGTTGGAATCGCTGCCGCAGAACCGGCGAAGCAGATGATCGACAACGTGCCGCTGCCGATCAGCAAACTCGCCACGAACCAGCGCCAACGGGGTTTGCCAACCACGGATCGTGTGGTTCTCAGCGTTGCCAGGTCGCCGGCGAAAGCAGCACGATGACGGTGTAGATCTCCAGTCGGCCCATGAGCATGAGCAGGGACAGCACCCACTTGCCGGCGGCGGGCACGTCAGCATAGTTGTCGGTGGGTCCCACGGCTCCCAGGCCGGGGCCGACATTGCCGAGCGTTGCGGCAACGGCGCCGAAGGAGGTTGGCATGTCCATACCCAGTTCGGACATGATGAAAACACCACCGGCGAAGCTCAACATGAACAGCACGAAGAAGCCCAGCACGTTGGCCACGACGTCTCGATCGACGGCGTGCCCCCCCATGCGCACCGGCACAACGGCTCGGGGGTGTACCAATCGCGTGATTTCACGAAAGACAAATTTCACCAGCAGGTGGATACGCATCACCTTCATGCCGCCGCCCGTCGACCCGGCGCAGCCGCCAATAAACATCAGCGAAAACAGCACGAACTGCGCTGTGAAGGACCACAACTCGTAATCGGCTGTGCCGTATCCGGTGGTGGTGATGATGGATACCACCTGAAACAACGTCTTGCGGAAGGCTTCCTCCCAATCGGGGTACATGCCGGAACGGAAGGTTGACGACGCGCTGATCACCAGGAAAGCCACGCCGATCAGGGACAGGTAGAAGTGGAACTCGCGGTTCCTCTGGTAGCCCCGCCACTGTCCGCGCAGCGCGTGGAAGTGCAGTGAGAAGTTGGCCCCGGCGATCAGCATGAAGAAGATGATGACGTACTCGATGTAGGCGGAGTTGTAGGCGGCAACCGAGGTATTGCGGGTGGAAAAGCCCCCTGTCGCCATGGTGCCAAACGTGTGACACAGAGCATCGAACAGATCCATGCCACCAAACATCAGCAGGATGGTTTCGGCGACGGTCAGGGCGAAATACACCGCCCACAGGATCTTGGCTGTTTCTGTGATCCGAGGCGTCAGCTTGTCGACGACGGGCCCGGGGATCTCGGCCTTGAACAACTGCATGCCACCAACCCCGAGAAAGGGCAGGATCGCCAGGGACAGCACGATGATCCCCATGCCGCCGATCCAATGGTTCAGCGAGCGCCAGAACAATGCCCCCCGTGGCAGCGCCTCGATGTCGCTGAGGATGCTGGCGCCCGTTGTCGACAGACCCGACATGGTCTCGAAAAAGGCGTCGGTATAGGAGGGGATGGCGCCGGAGAGCACAAAGGGCAGCGCGCCAAAAGCCGACAGCGCCAGCCAGGAGAAGGTGACGACAGCGAAACCCTCTTTGGGCAGCAGGTCGCGATCGATGCGGGTGAAACGGTAGGCGATGCCGCCGCAGACGAAGGTGATCGCTGCCGACAGGAGGAAGGCGGTGTGATCACCGGAGGCATAGTAGAAGCAGAACGGCAAAGGCAGCAGCATCGTGCAGGCCTGGACCATCAGCAACAGGCCCAGGATGTGGATCACTCTGCTCAGATGCACGGCGGAGACCTACTTGAACATCTTTTCAACGGCATCGAGGGCTCGTGGCAGGACAAAGACAACCGCCTTGTCGCCGGCCTTCATCTGCGTTGCACCTGTGGGAATCTCCAGTTCGTCTCCGTGGTCCACGGCGCCGATGAGCGCATTATCCGGGAAATGCAGATCCTTGAGGGGCTTTTTGGTGACCTTGGAGCCTTCGCCGGCGATAAACTCGATCACGTGGGCATCCAGGCCCGGGATCGTGGCGATGCTGGCAACCTGGCGATGCTGAATGAAGCGCAACACGGCATTGACCGTCAGCAACTGCTTGCTGACCACGGAATCCAGACCGATGGTGGGCATAATCGGCAGGTAGTTGGCTTTGTTGACCAGGGCCACTGTGCGTGGCACCCGCAGGTGTCGTGCCAGCAAGGTGGCGATGATGTTGGTCTCATCGTCCCCGGTGACGGCGACGAAGGCGTCCATGTCCATGATGCCTTCGGTAGCCAGCAGATCGTAGTCGGTGCCGTCCCCCTGAATGACAAGCGTGTCGGGCAGGGCATCGGCAATGCCCCAGGCTCGTTCCACGTTGCTTTCGACAATCTTGACATTGACATCGTCTGCCAGCTGCTGGGCAACGAAACGGCCGATGAGACCGCCGCCGAGTACCATGATGTTGGTGATGGTTGTGTTCTTCTGCCCGGTCAACTCGATGAACTGATCACAATAGACCGGATCTGCCACGATGTAGACCTGGTCGCCGGCGACGAGTACATCCTTGCCGCCGGGGATCACCGTCTGCTGCTTGCGTTTTATGGCGGCGATGCGCACCGGAGGATGATTGGGCCGATCCCCCAGCTGTGCCAGCGGAATGCGCAGCAAAGGCGAGTCTGCGTCGAGGCGCACGCCGAGCAGACGGATCCTGCCATCGGCGAAATCGATAAGGTCTGTGGCGCGCGCCTGGCGGATGAGACGGACCACGGCATCCGCCGCTTCGCGCTCAGGCAGGATGACCTCATCGACGCCAAGTTCCTCGCGGGACAGGATGAAATCGTTCGACAACAGTTCCGGATTGCGGATGCGGGCGATGGTGAAATCGGCGCCCGCCTTTTTCGCCATACGACAGGCGAGCAGGTTGACTTCGTCCCGCGTCGTCATGGCGGCTACGACATCCACGTGGGCAATGTCCGCCTGCTGCAGAATGCGCCAGGAGGTGGCGTCGCCCTCGATCATCTGGACGTCGAGTTGTTCGCCGGCGCGTCGTGCCGTGCGGTTGTCGACTTCGATGACTGAAACGTCGTGGTGGTCCTGCGTCAGACGACGGCACAACTGCAAGCCGATGTCACCGGCACCGATGACGAGGATATTCATCTCAGAGCAGATCGAGAGAGGCGAAGCAAACAGCGAACAGCGAACGGCGCAGCAACGGACCTAAGAAGTCACAAGATAAAGGTGCGTCCAAGGGTGGGCAACGCAGGGCACCACGATGCAAACGGCGCCTTGCCTATTGTCTCCCTGTGGCAGAGATTGGTGGTTGTCCCTGGAATGCCCGGTGTAGCGCATCGGCAATCAGATCAGCCTCTCCTGCGACCCAATTCTGCTCTCCCGAAAAGGCAATGGCTTCTTCCCAATCCCCCGTCCTGCACGAGAGGCCCGCCGCTCAAGCACTGGGTGCGTGGCTCGTCCGCGTCATGGGCCAGGACTTCTTTCTCTTTGCTCTGGCGATCGTTGTCGGCCTGGGAGCCGGTCTCGGCGCTGTCGGCTTCCGCTGGCTCATCGAGGTTCTCAGCGACCTTTTTCTGGTCCGCCTTGCCGGTCTGCTGGGGCACACCTGGTTGCTGCCCGTCGTACCCGCACTCGGTGGCTTGCTCGTGGCTTTTCTTGTCCTGCGCTGGGCCCCTGAGGCCAAAGGGCATGGTGTCCCGGAGGTCATGGCAGCCGTTGCCACGCAGGGCGGTCGGATCCGACCGCGCGTGGCTGTCGTCAAAGCCTTCGCCTCGGCGATCTGTATTGGTTCCGGTGGATCGGTGGGTCGCGAGGGACCCATCGTGCAGATTGGCTCGGCGTTGGGTTCGATCATTGGCCAGATCTTTGCGCTGGGCCCGCAGCGGATGCGCATCCTCGTGGGCTGCGGCGCTGCGGCGGGGATCTCGGCCACATTCAACGCACCCCTGGCGGGTGTCGTGTTCTCCCTGGAAGTGATCCTCGGCGACTTCAGCATTGCAGCCTTCAGCCCGATCATCATTTCTTCGGTATTGGCCACGGCTCTGGCGCGCACCCTCGAAGGGAATGTGGCGGCCTTCACCGTGCCCCACTACCAGACCCTCAGCCCCTACGAACTGGCCCTCTACGCGGCACTGGGCGTCATGGCCGCCTTTTTCGCTGCCGCCTTCACCCGCCTGCTCTACTGGTCGGAAGACCGCTTCGACGGCGTAGCCATTTCAGAGTACGCCAAACCGGTCATTGGTGGCGCCATGGTCGGCATCATCGGTCTGGGCCTGCCACAGGTTTTCGGCGTCGGCTACGGAACGATCACGGCGACGTTGCTCAACGAAAATGACATTGCCTTGCTGGGCGTGCTGCTAGTGGGCAAAGTCGCCGCCACATGCCTGACCCTGGGATCGGGCGGATCCGGCGGTGTTTTTGCGCCATCCCTGTTTATCGGGGCTATGTTAGGCGGCCTGTTCGGAAATGCTGTGGAGTACCTCGTGCCAGGGCTGGTGCACCCGGGCGCTTTCGCTCTGGTCGGCATGGCCGCGATGGTTGCCGGTACCACACACGCACCGCTGACAGCCATGCTGATTCTCTTCGAGATGACGGATGACTACAAGCTCATCCTGCCACTGATGCTGACCACAACCATCAGTACTCTGGTGAGCAAATGGGTCTCCAAAGAGTCGATCTATACGCTCAAGCTGAGTCGGCGCGGGTTGCGGCTGGCCCACGGTATCGACGTATCCTTGCTGGAATCCCTGCGTGTCTCTGATGTCGTCACCAGCGACTACGATTCGGTGCGCCCATCGGCGACCCTGAGCGACATCGTTCACCTGCTGCAAACCAGCAACAGCAACGACTTTCCCGTTGTTAATGTCGAGGGTCATATCCTCGGCATGATCAACTTCGATGACATTCGCACCGTGATCGCCGATCGCGACCTGGCACAGCTGGTCATTGCCGCCGATGCCATGAATGGCGACCCACCGATCATCGAGGCCAGCGCCTCGCTGCGAGCAGCCCAGCAGTTGCTCACAGAGCGCGACGTGGAAACCTTGCCCGTGGTCTCCGGGAAGGATCAGGTACTGGTGGGTCTATTGAAGCGTGCCGATCTCATGTCCCACTACCACAACGAACTCCAACGCCGGGCAGGTCTCTGAGACGCAGGTCCTTGGAACCGCAGCCAGGCGTGCCACCGATGCGCCCCTCCCACCCACACATTCTGCTCACGGACGACGATGCGGGCGGTCTGCCGACGATCGCAGCGTTGCGCGCTGCCATCGGCCGACCCGGACCCCGGCGCCGGTTGTGGCAGACGATCCTGGCGGAGGCGGAGACCGTCCTCCACGCGGCGCCCATCACGCCCTACGATCCCATGCCGGGACGTGCCGCCGAAGACGTACGCCGTGGCAATCGTGATTACGTCATCGTCAATGCCGCCGGCCAGCGTATTGTCGGCGCAGCTCTGGCGGCTCTGCTGACGGAAGACCGCCGTTATGTCGATTGTGCCCTGCGGCAGATGGCGTGCCTGTTTGACGCAACAAAGTGGGAAGAGTGGCAGGATATCTTCCACCGCCAACGCTTTGACCTGGACGCAGATCTGCGCACAGGGCAATTGTCTCGCGACCTGAGCCTGGCCTGGGACTGGATGTACCCCATGCTCAGCGGCGACGAGCGTGACTGGGTTGTGCGTGGCATCGATCGTTGCGGTATCCAACCCTACCTGCTTGCCGTGGCCGCCGACGCCTGGTGGCTACAGGCAATGAACAACTGGACCACCGTCATCGTTGGTGGTCTCGGCATGGGTGGCATGGCTCTGGGCACTGACCATCCACAGTCGGCACAACTGGTTGAGCTGTCGCGCGACGTCATGCTGGCCTACATGGATCACTACGGGCCCGAGGGGGAATTCAACGAGAATCCTTCGTACGCCAACTCTTCCTTCCTGCCGGTGCTGTACTTCTCGGCGCTGCGTTTCCACGATGGTGAACGCAACATGCCGGCACCGATCGCGGCTCTGCGGCAGCACGCCTACTGGTGTCTCTACGCCACGGCGCCCCCGGGCCAGCTGGTCTCCTTCGGCGATGGTGGACCCGCATACCCGGCGCTGACCAGTTTCGTCCCGGCCGTGGCGGCGGCTACGGCCGATCCCGTATTGCAGTGGTTCTATCTGCAACACTGCGAACCACCGAGGTTTCCTGTGTGGGAACTGCTCGGGCTGGATGGCGACCTGCAACCGGAGGCGCCGACACCCGCGTCCTTGCCGCTGGGACGAGCCTACGATGCACACTCGGCACTGATCAGCAGCCGGACGAGTTGGGACCCGCGTACAACCGCCTGCGTCGTGTTCAGCAAAGCCGGACATGGCGGCATCCATCACACGCACCCCGACGCCGGGCAGATCGAAATTCACGGCCATGCGCAGCGCCTCATCGTTGATCTGGGTTCGGTCCCCTACCCGGCCGAGCAACATCACCAGTACTACCACTTCAGCAGTGCAGGGCACAATCAACTCACCATTGGCGGGCGCGGACAGATCTGGCAGCGCGACGGCAGTCGTCGAGCCCGACGTACGGCAGCCGCCTTCGACAACGACCGGGGTGCCTGGTGGCGGATCGATCTTACGGCACTGCACGAGAATGCCGCTGAGGTGACACGCACCGTTGTGCATCTGCATCCGGGCATCGTTGTCGTCGTGGATCGGGCGAGGCTGCAGGTGGCCGAATCCTGCCGGCTCCGCTGGCATCCGGCGACCGAGCCCGAATGGGCGGGACCCGGGTCCTTTGCCGTGGTGCATGGTGCTGCGCGTGTTGATGCGTGGATCGGCGGGGCCGACGGGAGGCCGCTGCCGCTGGTCGGTGGACGGCACCAGTACCAAGCGCCCTTTGATCGGGATCGGATGGACAATCCATTGCCCCAGCGTCGCGAACCCTACGTCGACGCTGTGATGGATGGCCTGCAGATCTGTTTCGTCAGCCTCTTTGCGGTAACGCCGACGGCCGCTGCTGCTGCCGGCGGGGCCTGGGAGCGACGGCAGGACCGATGGGTCTGGGGCGACGTGTGGGTCGCCATCACCGCCGATGAACTGCATGTGACCGGTTCGGCGATAAGCTGGACGGTGCCGCTCACGAACAGCGATCCGCGCCTCTCAGATATCGACGAAGTCCCGTAACGCTTCATCGCGCCGTGCCGCATCGAGAATGCGATGCACGGTGAGCGTCTGCGAGCGCGGCACGTTGGCTTGCTTGCGGGCAAAACAGAGCAGGAAGGCCCGCGCCGTATCCCGGAAGATGGTACTTGTGTCGACGGCAACGAAACGTGTCTCGGTGGCCGTTGTCACCGATGCGGCATAGGGCGTTGTGCCGCCGTCGGTATGCACATGAATCAGCGCCGTTCTACCATCCGACCACTCCAGCAGCAGCCGACTGCGCGGTGCCGGACTCCAGCGCCGCAGACGCTGCACGCCATCTCCCATACTACTGACAACCAGTTCCACCGGATGGATGGCGTATTCGTCAAAGGAACTGCCGCCACCCCAGGCGACCATGTGCAGGACCCGATCACTGCCGCCCGCATCGATGACCGATTTCTGTACATCTGTATAGCGCAGAGCAGAGGACGTCTGTATGGCAACGCCATACTTGTCGGCCAGGGCAAAGATCGCCTGCGCCGTGACCGAGTCGGGGGCAAAGGTCTTGTCCACGTACGTCGCTTTGCCGAAAGGCAGCACCTGTTGGCACAACTCCAGGTGGATCTCCGGGTTGGAGGGCGCCAACACAACGTAGAAGTCGACATGCTCATCCATGGCAGCCACGGTATCGAACCAGGGCACATCGTTGTCCCGGGCCCAGTCCCGACCCGGCTCGGCTTCCAGTGCCGTGCAGCCGGCCACGGTAAAACCGAGTTCGATCAGGTCATTGCGCAGCAGTCGCAGATAGACGTTGGCGTGGAAATTGTTCGCATCCAGTCGTTTGTCGACAAAGCCGAGGCGGCCACTCATGCCACCACTCATGCCACCACTCATGACTGGGCT
>CALFPI010000412.1 GCA_937919035.1 uncultured Gemmatimonadaceae bacterium | reverse complement strand
CGTCAGCAGCCAAAGGCCGGAATCCGATTCCATATGGTGAATAACACAGGATAACGTTCCTCTCAGGGAGCAACAAGAATGTATGACTTGGCGCGCAGTGAGAATCCGGGCCACCAGGTGTATCAGGAGCGCGACCTTCCGTGATGTCTCCACGGATGCGTCGACGTCGACGCAGTGACTATAAGTTTGAGGTCGAGTTCGATGTGCGCGACGCAGAATGTGACCTGCAGGGCGTCGTCAACAATGCCGTCTACCAGCACTACTTCGAACACGCCCGGCATCGGTATCTGCTGGCCAACGGCTTCGATTTCATGCAACTCCACCAGCAGGGCTGCGATCTGGTCGTCACCCGTGCCGAGATCGACTATCTGGGGGCGCTGCGCCCAGGCGACCGTTTTGTCGTGGGCTCCACGGCGTCCCGGCAGAGCCCGCTGCGATTCCTCTTTGAGCAGGAAATCTTCCGCCTGCCGGACGACGAGCGGGTGACGCGGGCACGGTTCGTGGGCACGGGCGTGATCGACGGAAGGCCGGGATTGCCGCTGCAGTTGCGGGTGCTGCTGGGGGACGTGGCCGGCGGCGAATCAACGTCACAGTAGCGCCTCCCACATGTGTGACGCCGTCACGGACGAGATTCAGCTGCACCCCGCAAGCCACAACGAAGTGCTTGACCGACAGCCACGGACACCGATTATCAGTGCTTCAGCAAACACAACAACAACCTGGGGAACAGCAATGGCCAAGGTGTTGATCATCGGTGCTGGCGGCGTCGGCGGTGTCGTCACACACAAGTGTGCGCAGGTTCCGGAGGTGTTCTCCGAAATCGTGCTTGCCAGTCGCACCGAGAGCAAGTGCAAGGCGATAGCGGCACAGATCGATCGCCGGATCGAGACGGCACAGGTCGATGCCGACAACGTCCCCGAACTGGTCGCGCTGATTCGACGGGTGCAGCCCGACATGGTCATCCACGTGGCCCTGCCATATCAGGATCTGACGATCATGGACGCCTGCCTCGAGGCGGGCGTGCACTATCTCGACACGGCCAACTACGAGCCTGTCGATACGGCAAAATTCGAATACGGCTGGCAGTGGGCCTACCAGGATCGCTTCAAGGAAGCCGGGCTGATGGCGCTGCTGGGATCGGGTTTCGATCCGGGTGCCACAAGTGTGTTCACCGCCTACGCTGCCAAGCACTACTTCGACGAAATCCACGAACTCGACATTGTCGATGTCAACGGTGGCGATCACGGCTACGCTTTCGCTACCAACTTCAACCCGGAGATCAACATTCGCGAGGTGACCGCCGAGTGTCGACACTGGCAGGATGGCCAGTTCATCACGACCCCAGCCATGTCACTGCACCAGTCCTTCACCTGTCCCGAAGGTGTTGGCAGCTTCAACATCTACCGCATGTATCACGAGGAGCTGGAGTCGCTCACGCGGCATTACCCGACGCTGCGCCGGGCTCAGTTCTGGATGAGTTTCGGCGACAGTTACCTCAAGCACCTCGAGGTCCTGGGCAACGTCGGTATGACAGGGATCGAACCGGTGGAGTTTCAGGGACAGCAGATCGTGCCGCTGCAGTTTCTCAAACAGCTGCTCCCCGACCCGTCCACCCTCGGGCCCCGCACCAAGGGCCGCACCTGTATCGGCTGCATCGTGCGCGGCAGCAAGGATGGGCGCCAGCGGACCGTCTACGTCTACAACATCTGCGACCACGAAACTTGTTACGCAGAGGTGCAGTCGCAGGCGATCTCCTACACCACGGGTGTGCCCGCCATGATCGGTGCCAAGATGATGATGCAGGGCCAGTGGATGGCACCCGGCGTGTGGAATCTGGAGCAACTCGATCCGGATCCCTTCATGGCCGATATGAACACCCATGGCTTGCCATTTTCGGTCATCGACGAGCCCGACTACGAGTTCCGCAGCTAGGCCCGGTGAACAGCGCCAGCTTCGCGGCTTTCGATCCGCACCGCGTTCCCTCTCCGTGTTTCGTCATCGACACGGCGGCATTGCAGGGCAACCTGGAGATCCTGCAGCATGTGCAGCAGGAATCCGGAGCGCGGGTGCTGCTCGCCCTCAAAGCCTTTGCCATGTTTCACTTTGCCCCCTTGATCCGGCAATATCTGAGCGGTACGTGCGCCAGTGGGCCACACGAGGCGCGGTTGGGTTTCGACTACTTCGGCCCCGAGGTCCACACCTTCGCTGCGGCCTACAGTGAGAGCGACATGCGTGACGTGCTGACCGTGTCGCGCCACATTGTGCTCAACTCCTTTGCCCAATGGCAGCGCTTCCGGCCGCTGCTTCTGGCCGAGCAGGAGAGGCGCCCCGAACTCTCCATCGGGTTGCGCATCAACCCTGAGCATTCGGAAGGCGCCGTGCCGCACTATGATCCATGCGCGCCATGCTCCAGACTGGGGATTGTCCGGACCGCATTTGCCGGGCAGGATCTTTCCGGCATCGAGGGTCTGCACTTTCATACGTTGTGTGAGCAGGGCCTGCCCCCCCTCGCCCGCACGCTGGACGTGATCGAGGCGAACTTCGGTCCATGGTTGCCACAGATGAAATGGGTCAACTTTGGCGGCGGCCAGCACATCACCAAGGCAGATTACGATGTCGCAGGGCTGATCACCCGGGTGCGGGAATTCAGCGCCCGTTATGATGTCCAGGTCTACCTGGAACCGGGGGAAGCCGTCGCGATTCATACGGGCGTACTCGTCGCCGAGGTCCTGGACCTGACAGACAACCAGATGGGCCTGGCAATCCTCGATGCATCGGCCACCTGCCACATGCCCGATACCCTTGAGATGCCATATCGCGCCGGAATCTTTGGCGCCGGGCTGCCCGGAGAGAGCCCTCTGCCACACACCTACCGACTTGGTGGACCCAGTTGCCTGGCAGGGGATGTCATGGGCGACTATGCCTTTGCGCAACCGCTGCAAGTCGGACAACGACTGATGTTTGACGATATGGCACACTACACGATGGTCAAGACAACCACGTTCAACGGGATCCGCCTGCCGGCACTGGCCGTATGGGATTCACGCACAGACGCTGTGCAGGTCATCCGTGAATTCGGCTTCGATGATTTCCGCAATCGCCTGTCCTGAGATGCAGCCATGACGAAAAGCGCGGACACAGTCAACGACCCGGATGGCTTCGACCAATGGGCCGCACCGGGATACCCGGTGTTTCTCGGTTCGGAATTCAGTCACCCTGAACCCGCTGCGGCGTTGTTCCACGTGTTGCCCGTGCCCTACGAAGCGACGGTCTCTTATGGCGCTGGCACCGGCGGCGGACCGGCAGCCATCCTGGCCGCATCATGGCAGTTGGAAGCCTGGGACGTCAGCAGCAGGCCCACGGATCTGGGCATCCACACCTTGCCGCCCGTCGACGTCTCCGGCGATGCGGACTCCGTCCTCGCCGGCATCAGCGCCGCCACCGCGGCGATTGTATCGGCAGGCCACATGCCGGTCATGCTGGGCGGCGAGCACTCGGTGACGGATGCCGCCGTGCAGGGGTTGCTGGCGGCGGGCATCGAGGATCTCGGCGTTGTGCAGATCGATGCGCACGCCGATCTGCGTGATACCTACGAAGGCAATCGCCGATCCCATGCGACGGTGATGAAACGCGTCGTCGATCGCGGCATACCGCTGTATCAGCTGGGCATCCGGGCCTGCTGCGAAGAAGAACTGGCCGCGCGGCGGACACATGGCGTGTACCACAAGGACGCCGAGCAGTTGGTACCCCAGGGCATCACGACGATCGAATTGCCACAGGACTTTCCCGCGCACGTCTACTTTACGGTCGATGTCGACGGCATGGATCCGTCCGTTTTCCCGGCGACGGGCACCCCCGTACCCGGCGGCCTCGGCTGGTACCAGACGTTGTCATTGTTTGAGTCCGTCGCACGTCAGCGCCGGATCATCGGTTTCGACGTGGTCGAGTTCGCCCCGATCGAAGGCTTTCACGCCTATGATTTCGCTGCGGCGCTGCTGGTATATCGCCTGATGGGTATCGTGCAGCGAACGCGGGCGTCGCTCGACGGTCAGTCCGCGGCGGCCGCCGTCTCGAGGTAGGTGTAGCCGTCTAGTTCCAGTCGATAGAACGACAGGATTTCCTCCGCCTCGCCATCGCTGATGGCATGGCTGGCTACCGCCCGCTGGCAGGATGCCTTGAGGCGTGACCAGAGCTCATCCACGTCGTACTGCAGGTACGACAGCACCTCCGCCGCCGTGTCCCCCGCCACCGTCTCATCGATCTGCCAGGCGCCATCCTCACTGAGACTCAGATGCACGACGTGCGTGTCGCCGAAGAGGTTGTGCAGGCCGCCGAGCGTCTCCTGGTAAGCGCCGGTGAGAAAAATCCCCAGGTAGTATGGCTCCCCGGGCTTCAGGGGATGCACGGGCAGGGTCCGCTCGATGTCACGCAGATCGACGAAGCGGTCGATCTTGCCATCTGAGTCGCACGTCATGTCTGCCAGCACGGCGCGCCGCACCGGGCGCTCATCCAGTCGGTGGATCGGTGCGATGGGAAACAGTTGGTCGATCGCCCAGCTGTCGGGCAGCGACTGAAACACCGAGAAGTTGCAGAAATAGATGTCTGCCAGAACGGTCTCCAGCTCTTCGAGGTCTTCCGGCACCGACGGCATGCGGCGGGACAGATCGCGAATCCGGGCACAGGCTTTCCAGAACAAGCGCTCCGCCAGGCCGCGCTCACGCAACGACAGGTAGCCGAGACTGAACAGGTTCAGGGCCTGCTCATAGGCCTGCAGCACGTCGTGGTAACACTCAACGGCCCGCAGAGACGACAGGTCTCTATGCGCCATGAGCAGATCGAGAACCGGCTGCGGCAGGTCCGGCGTTGCGGCGATCTTCTCCAGACCTTCCGGCAGTTCGAAGCCATCAAGGCGCGAGTTGCCCACGACATTAACGATCAGCAGGCTCTGGTAGGCCGCCAGAGCCCGCCCCGATTCTGTGACGATCGTCGGATGCTCGATGCCCTTCTCGGTGCATACGGAAGCCACTCGATAGACCACTTCGCTGGCGTATTCCTCGAGGGTATAGTTCATCGACGAAGGGGAACTCGTCTGCGACCCATCGTAGTCCACGCCGAGCCCGCCGCCGACGTCGAGGTACTGCAGACCGGTTGCCCCCATGTGCACGAGTTCGGCGTACACGTGGGCCAATTCGCCAATGGCGTCTTTGACCCGGCGTATGTTGTGCAGTTGGCTGCCGGGGTGGCAGTGCACCAGTTCCAGGCAATCCTGCAGGCCCAGTTTGTGGAGTCGATCGAACAGGGTGATCACCTCACCGATAAACAGGCCGAACTTGGACTTGGCGCCGGATGAATCCTGCCACCGCCCGGCGCCCGGGCTCGTGAGTTTGATGCGCACGCCAATGCGCGGCCGCACATTCTGTTGGCCCGCATGTCGAAGAATGAGATCGAGTTCGTCGAGCTTCTCCACAACGAGGACGATCTGCCGCCCCAGTTTGGTCGCAAAGATCACGCTCTTGACGTAGTCGTCATCCTTGAAGCCGTTGCAGATGATCAGCCTGGGACTGGGGTCGGCCATGGCCAGCACCGCCAGCAGTTCCGGTTTCGACCCCACCTCCAGACCAAAGCCAAAGTCGGCCCCGTACCGGTACACTTCATCAACGACGGAACGTTGCTGATTGACCTTGATGGGGTAGACGGCCAGATAACGACCCTTGTAGTGGTTCTCAGCCATGGCCCTGTCGAAGGAATCCCGCAGATCGCGCAGCCTGTGTGTCAGCAGGTTGGTGAAACGCAGCACGACGGGCGTCGACAGGCCACGCGACTGCAGATCCTCAACGACCTCCAACAGGTCGATCTCCCGTCCCACTCGCTTGTCCGGGCGCACGACGATGTGGCCCGCGTCGCTGACGGCGAAATAATCCTTGCCCCAGGAAGGGATCTGATAGAGTTCTGCCGCGTCCATCGTGGTCCAGGCGCGGTCGAGTATGGAGCGGGGAGAAGTTGTCGCCAATTCGTAGTCCCTCGGAGTCAAAGGCCTTCAAAATAGGATGTGATGAAAAACGACCTTATCCTGTGTCTGGCAAGGGGTGCAAGTAGGGACCAGACCATTGACCAGACCATTGACCAGATCACTGAACCGCCAGGAGACAGCGTGAGAGAACAGATACAGCAATACCAGCATCTGGGCTACTGTGTTGTGCCGGGACTCATTCCCGCCGAGCTCATCACCGCCGCCCGTCAGCGGCTTGACGAGATCATCGACACAAGGCCGGCGTGGAGTCCGGGCCGTTTCCAGGATCTGGACCCTGCCCGCTGCCCCGGTGATGCGCCCATAGCCGGCGGCATCCAGCGGCCGAGTCTGGAGGAGGATGTCTTTTCGTCTGTCGCCCAACATACGAATCTGGCGCAGGCCATGGCGGCACTGCTCGACGGCGCCGCCGAACTCTTCACCGATCAGCTGGGCGTCAAATATGGCTGGAATGAGACCGAGCAGGGCGGACGCAGCTACTTCCACCAGGACTCCTGGTACTGGAAGATCGCGCCGGAACTGGGCTGCAACTGCTGGATTCCACTGCATGAAGTCGGCGTCGATGCCATCGCCCTGGCCGTCATGCCCGGCAGCCAGCAAGGCTGGCAACTGACAACACACGAGTCCTACTTCGACGATCCCGCCATGGGTCGCCTGACCGATGGCACATTTACACCCTTCCAGCGGCACCGCATTCCTGACACGCTCGTCGACTGCTCTCAGGAGCACCTGATTGACATGCTGCCTGGTGACGGTCTGTTCTTCAGCAACTACACCTGGCACCGCAGTGAACCAAACCGCACGGGACAGACCAAGGCGTTTTATGCCATCGCCTGGCAGCGCTCCGCCGGGTAAAGCCCGCCGGGCCGTGGACCGCCGTCAGGACATCATGCCCGCATCCGTCACATAGGTGCGACCGGGCGGTTCATCCTCGGGCAGCCCCACATGGTCCCAGAAATCCGTGTGCTCGAAGGGCGACCTGCGGATGTCCGGCACGTACACGGCGGCACCACCGGACTGGGCCGACTGATTGGCCAGAATACCCGGCAAGGTGTAGTCCGCCATACGGTAGACATCGATAGGGACGCGCTTGCCGGCGAGCAGGGCGCGGGCGAAGGTGATCGCCGTCCAGATGTCGGTGCCGCCGTGGCCTGATGCCATCGCCGGCACGTCATCTCGCGACGTGCCAATATCGACGCGCTCCCAGCCGTCACTCTCCGGGCGCGTTTTCCCCAGGCGTCGACAGAAACCCTCGTGGGAATACCACTCGGCGCTGCCCTCGGTGCCGAAAATCCGGTAGTTGTGCGCCCCGGGCCGGCGTGTGTTCAGCGTCACCAGGATGCGGATCAGGCGCCCCTTTGCGGTCCGGAACAGCGCGTACTGTCCATCGGAGCGCAGGGGGGTCTCCGCATTGCACCAGGGCGCCTCGACGCAGTTTACCGAAACCACGCGGTCATCGAGAACCTCCAGCAACGGCCCCAGATCATGTGTCAGGTACTGGATCGGCGGCTGATCGGCGCGCCATACGGGCCGGACGCCGGACAGGCCCTGCTCCCGAACCTGTTGAGGTGTGAACTGGTCACCATTGTCATTGACCATCGTCGTCGGCAGGTAGTGCAGATACTCGCCATCTGCCATGGAGATGGCACCGAAGCGACCCTCGACAACCCAGCGCCGCCAATATCGCAGAAAGCCGAGGAAGCTGGAGTTTTCCGCCAGCATGTACTGCTTGCCCGTCGCCTCCACTGTGGCGGCGATGTCCAGGATCTCCTGTTGGGTGTAGGCACCTGGAACTTCGCTGAGTACGTGGCACCCCGCCTCCAGCGCCTGAATCGTATGCTGCTTCTGCTGGCGGCCGTTGCTGGCGATCACCACCGCATCCGGCTTCATCTCGAGCAGCTCTTCGAACTCGCGCACGAGTGTCACGGATCGATCCATGCCCGCCGCCGTTTCGGCGGCACGATCCCGCCATTGCTGGATACGATCCGCCGCACCCACGACGTGCGCCTCCTGTGTCAGCAGAAAATTGCGGAAGTGACTGTGACCCCGACGAAGTCCGAGGATACCGACTTTCAGTTTGTCCATGTTGTCTCCCTCATGGCCGTGCAATATAGGTCGGTCCCGGGTCTCGTTGCTTGACCCCGACGGCCGGCGCACCGATCTATTCAGCCATGGGTGCACAGATCACCATCGCTCCAGGCAGCATCAATGTCGACCTGATCCTGCGCACGGACGTGCGCAAAGGTCCAAAGACCTTCCGCGGCCGCTACGCCGAGAGTCAGGGCGGCAAGGGCTCCAACCAGGCGATTGCCGCGTGCCGTGCCGGCAACGGCCGCCCGGTTTATCTCGTCGGCGCTGTGGGTCTGGATCGCTGGGGAGAGCAGGCCCTTGCCGCCTTGCGTGCTGCCGGCGTCGACACACGCTTCGTGCGCTGCGACCCGACGGCACCCACGGGGATCGTCATGGAGTATCTCTATGGGGATGGCGAGGTGACGATCGGTCTCGAACCGGGTGCCAACGATTGTGTCACCGTGGCGGATGTGGAACGCGCACGACCGATCATTGAAAGCTCGGCGCTGCTGCTGGGGCAGCTGGAAACGCCGCTCGACGCCGTCGAACACACCTTCCGACTGGCCCGGAGCACCGGGACGGCGACGTGCCTTGATCCGTCGGTTGTACCTGTTGCAGACGAGCAACGGCGACGTCTGTTCGACAACATTCTGCCCATGGTTGACCTACTGGCACCAAATCGCTCCGAGTCTGCCGAACTCACCGGCGTGCGGGTCACAGATGACGGGACCGCCCTGGAGGCGGCGCGCAGGCTGCTGGACCACGTACCGATCGTCGTGCTGACACGGGGTGCCGATGGCGCCCTGCTGGTGCGTGGCGCACAGGTGCACTTTGTGCGGGGACTCGATGTTGACGCCATGGATGGAGGCGCAGCGGGAGACACCTTCCGTGGCGCTCTGGCCCTGGCCCTGGCCGAAGCCCTCGAGACCCACACCCGACCCCTCGTTGATCTGCCCTTCGCAGCCCTCGTCGATGCTGTGCTTTTCGCCAACGCCGCCGCCGCCATCTGCGTCACCCGCCCGGGTGCCTGTCCATCGATCCCGCAGCGCGACGAGATCACCGCTCTGCTGGCCTCGGCAACGGCACGACAGGACCTGCGATGATCACACAACGACTGCGCCAGCACCTGCAGTCTGGCCTCATCGAGCACATCCGCCGGCATCCGTCCTGGTACCCCATCTCGCCGAACCTGCTGACCTTTGGCGCTCTTCTGCTGGCCGTGCCGGCCTGCTGGTCCATCAGCGAACAACGCTACCTGCTTGCGGTGCTGTTCATCCTGCTGTCAGGTGCTGTGGATCTCGTCGATGGTTGTGTCGCTCGGGGTCTCGACAAAACATCAAAATTCGGCTCCTACTGGGACGCTATGATCGACCGCTACGTCGACTGCCTGTTGTATCTGGGATTTGTCCTCGACGGCCACGAGCTGGCTGGCTTTCTGGCGACGACGGGAACCGTCCTGACGAGTTACGCCAAACCGCGCACAGCGATGGTCGTGGCGATCTACGCTCAGGACTGGCCCACCATCGGCGAGCGGGCTGAGCGTTTTGTGTTGTTGCTGGCGGGACTGTTGCTGGCCACCTGGGTACCCACGATCAGCGGCTGGTCGACGATCAGCCTCATGCTGTGGGTGACGGCGCTGATGACACACATCGGCGCCGTACAACGAGTGCTCATGACACGACGGCTGGTGCAGCAGCAAGAGGCGGATCGCCGATGAAGCCCATCAGCCTTGCTGGAGTCACGTGCGCCCTGCTGATGCGTCTGGGTTGCGACAGCGACCGGGCGAAGGTGCGGGCCAGTCTGCGGCGGTACATGCGGCGGTACATGCGGCGGTACATGCGGTCTAGGTCGTCGGCCCCCACCTGTTGCTGCGTTTCAGTTGCTCATCGAAACTGAGCAGCGGCGCCTCCAGGACACGGGCGAGCCCCAGATAGGTCGCATCCTACGTTGTTAAACCGGTTGCCACGGCCATTTCAACGACGGCAACGTGGCCAACTTCGACCCATTCGATATCCATCGACAGACCAATTTCGAGTGATGCCAGCAGCTGTGCCTGCAGATCGATATGGCGCTTGGCTTTCTTCCGGCAGAGGCTGGCCAACTCGCTCGCCAGCAGCGCTGACTCAAACAGACTGGCGACGCTGGATCGGCCGTTGGTGGAGGCGTGAATTGTCCCATCAAGCCAGTTGCGACAAGAGCGTCGTCGCCGGCACCAACGCCGCGTCACGAAGGGTGAAGCAGTCCTGCTCCAGATAACCCAGGTCGAAACTCACCTGGAATGCATGGCTTGTAGCCAACAGGCCATGGAAGTAGCGCAGGGCGGCGCTGATCTGGCGCCCGGAAGAACCGACCTGCACCAGGAACCAGGGCTGGCCGTCGCGGATGACGACAAAATCAACGGCACGTTTTGTCTTGTCGCGCAGGTAGCACAGTTGGAACGTCCCCAGGCCGACATCCGTCCACCAGTGCACCGCTTTGAGCAGGTGGGAAGCGACAAGATTCTGTCGGCGCTCCGGCGCAGCGCTGATCTGACTCCAGTCATAGAGGTAGAGTTTTGGCTGCTGGCGCAGGGACTTCGGCACGCCGTTGAGCCAGGGCCGCACCGTGAAGCAGAAAAACTGCCTCTCCAGCAGGTCGATCCAGCGACGTACCGTATCGACAGATGTACCGATCTGTTGGGCCAGTGAACTATAGTTGAGCGGCTGACCCGCCAGACCCGCCAGCAGTTCTCTCAGAACCTCAGCCTGGTCGACCTGCTGTATCTGCATCCGCTCGCGCAGGTCCTGGCGAAACAACTGATTGTGTTGTTGCCGCCAGCGATTGGAGAACCGGGTCGAGGCCCGCAGGAACGGCTCGGGGAAGCCGCCGAATCGCAGCAACTGGGCAAATCCATCCGCTGGCGGGCGTAGCGGCCGCGCCGGCCCACGGACATCGATCTGCGTGCCGATCAGCTCCGCCACAGACAGTGGATGCATGCGGTAGAGGGATTGATGGGGCGATACCTGTTCAGTGGTTCCAGTGACGGCGATATGCACCGGGACAGCGCAGCCCCGCAGAAACTCCTCCACCAGCCTCTGCCAGCGGCGGTGACTCTGCATGCCGTCGAAGATCACCCTGGCCGAATCCTGCCCGGGCCTGCCAAGGCCCAGGTCTGCTGCCAGGGCCCCGGCGGCGGCCAACAGCCGCCGGCGATCCTCCAGTCGCTCCCAGGAGAAATACACATGATCACCGGCAGCCAGCCGGACACTCGCCGTCTTGCCCACCTGCCGCGGACCGACGACGATGGCGATCTGCTGACTCTGCCACAGATGGCGGGACAGCAGTTTTTCGTAGCGGCGCTGCATGCGGGAAGGGTATTCTTTGAGTCCCGTTCTGGCAAGGCGAAATCACACATCTATCGTAAATTGGTCTGGACCAATTTACGATAGATAGGTATTCAGCCTCTCTTTTTCAGAGTAATCATATGGTATACGACTGCTCTTCTATTAGGATTGCGCCGGAAGTTGAAACGAATGACAGTATAGAATGACCTCAATTGTGACCACGAAAGAGGCCCCATTGTCGGTGTCTGGTGATCAAAATTTTCGGGGCGAACCAATGGCGCTGTAGGTGTTGTACTGGGCCTGGGTCATGGTCCGGGCGAGAAACTCCTCCGTCGCCGGCGCCCGAAAGCGTCCGGGTGAAAATGCTGTGATATCGATACTTGGGACACCCGTGGTGATCCACTCAGCCAACAGTTGGCCCGCTCCGGGCGAGTAGGCGAAACCACCGGAGTGGAATGCGGTGGCGACAAACGTGCCGTCTTCCAGTTGCCCGAGAATCGGTTCGCCGTCGGCGGAGAAACACAGCGCCCCGACCCGTTCATCGGCCCACGGCCCAACGGCGACACCGGGCAACAGAGCCAGAACCTCTTGTGCCGCCAGACGTGTCTCATCGTCGATACGCAACCGATCCATGTGGAAGGTCGGATCGTTGCTGGGGACTTCCACAACGTCGGGTGTTTCCACCCCAACAAGGACCGCACCGTTGGTGGCAGGTCGCAAGTAGCCGCCGTAGGGATGTGCGTTGATCGCCGGCAGCACCGGGCCCGGATCGATGGGCGGTGTCAGAAAGCGCTGATGGCGAAATGCCTTCACAGGCAGCGTATGGCCGTGCAACTGCAACAGGGCCCGGCTCCACATGTGGGTGGTACAGACCACGACATCCGCCTCCAGTGGCCCGTTGTCGGTATCCACCCCGATGGTCCGGCCTCCACGTTGGCGCAGTCCGGTAACGTTGCAGTCTTCCTGCAGCGTCACATGCAGGGCTCGGCAACCGTCAGCCAGGGCTGGCAGCAGATGATCCGGCTCGCTGTAGCCACCGTCGGCATCCAGCAGGCCCATCAGCCCCGGACGCGGATGGACCGCAGGCCACCGGCGGGTGATCTCCGACGCCGACAGCTCTTCGTGATGCACATGATGCTCGTCGTACAGCCGGTACTGCTGCCGGCGTTCGGCGATGTGGTCCTCGTGGAACAGATTGAGGCAACCCACATCCGCAAAGCGATACCCGGGCAACTGCTGACTGAACTGGCGGAATCCGGCAACGCTGAGGCCGCGCACGGCGATACCCGTTGGCGACCAAAGTTGCCGGGTGATGATCCCCGCAGCCCGCCCGGATGCCCCGGCACCCACCCGGTTGCGCTCGACAACGGTGATGTCCGCCTGGCGCCGCTGTGCGAGGTAGTAGGCCGTGCACAGGCCGACAGCGCCGGCACCAAGGATGAGGATTCTCGTGGAGGTCATGGCTAAAGCCTTTCCGCGTCAGATCCACAGGACAAAGTATATGCGGCGATCCGCCGGAGACCGCACCGGGTCTTGTTGCCTATCTTCTCCCTCCGATTTCACTTTTCACCAGGAGACAGCAGCGATTGGCCGAATGGTGGAAACGCCTCCCAGCAGAGGCTGAGCCGTTCTCGTTGCACAACGCGGCGACGTTCCGCGCCGTCGACAGCATCAGCAAACGTTTTGGTTCGCACCAGGCGCTGCAGAACGTCGGCTTTGACGTCGCCGCGGGCGAGTTCGTCACCTTCCTCGGCCCCTCGGGCTGCGGCAAGACGACCCTGCTGCGTATCATCGCTGGACTGGAACTGGCCGACACCGGGGCCCTGTCGCTGGGCGGCCACGACATCACCACGCTGCCCGCCCACCGCCGACCGGTCAATACCGTGTTCCAGAGCCTGGCACTGTTCCCGCATTACAGCGTCTTCGACAACGTCGCCTTCGGCCTGCGGGCCCGCGGTGTCGCACCGGCCGAAGTCGATCGCCGTGTGGGCGAGACACTGGAGCTTGTACGGCTGCCGGACCTGGCCCACCGACGCACGACGGAACTGTCCGGTGGCCAGCAACAGCGTGTCGCCCTGGCACGGGCCCTCGTCAACGAGCCTTTGTTGTTGTTGCTCGACGAACCCCTGTCGGCGCTCGACGCACAGTTGCGCGCCGACATGCAGATGGAACTGCGGGCGCTGCAACGCCGGCTGGGAACCACGTTCATCCTTGTGACGCACGATCAGCATGAGGCGATGGCTGTGTCGGATCGTATTTTCGTCATGAACGAGGCCCGGATCGAACAGTCGGGCACGCCGGATGAGGTCTACGAGCGCCCCAGGACCCGTTTTGTCGCCGCTTTCCTCGGCAGTGCCAATCTGATCGACGCCCGGCGCAATGGCTCATCGTCACATGTGGAGACGGCCCTCGGGCCCCTGCAGCTGCGGCAGATGCCACCGTGGGCCCAGGGCACCCTGTCGATCCGCCCGGAGCGCATCCGTCTCTGTGACAGCCCACCTCAGGTGAATGGTATCGAGGCGACGGTGCTGGATGTCGTTTTTCGGGGCGACCACTGCGAGGCACGGCTGTCACCCGGGGACCTGCGGCTGCGAACGGCACCCTCGGCGGCGTTGCGCCCCGGCGAGAGGGCCTGGCTGCAGCTTCCCCCGGAGCACATCGAAGCCCTGCATGACTGAGCAACTCGTACGCCACGGGAACATCACCACGCGGACCCGACTGCGACGATCCGCCCTGCTTGCCCTGGGTCCGGGCCTGGGATGGATGTCGCTGTTTCTCATCCTGCCTGGTTGTTTCGTCGCCATTCTCGCCTTCGCCGATCGCGACCCGTACGGGCGGATCCTGTGGACCTTCACCCTGCGAAACTTCGAGCGCCTTGCCGGTTTCGGCATCTTTGGCTGGTCTGGCGACATGCTCTACATCTTCGGCTACAGCCTGTGGGTCGCGTTTGTGGTGACCGTCATCTCCTTGCTGCTGGCCTATCCACTGGCCTTCGGCATTGCCCGTCTGTCACCACGGGGACGCTGGCTGGCGCTGGCGCTGCTGATCATTCCCATGTCGATCAACCTTGTGGTGCGCACATACGCCTGGGAGCTGCTGCTGGCACCCCAGTTGCCTCTGGCAACCGTCGCCACATGGCTCGGTATCGTTGATGCTGGCGAAGCGCTGTACCCGGGGTCGGTGGCGGTGTATCTCGGCATGATCTCTTATGGATTGCCCTATGCGGTCCTGCCCATCTACACGAATGTCGAGCGCCTCGACCCGGCATTGGCGGAGGCGGCGCGGGACCTGTACGCATCGCGCCGCCAGGTCTTTCTGCGCGTGCTGCTGCCGCAGACGATGCCCGGACTCAGCGTTGCCGTGCTGCTCACATTTGTTCCGGCGGTCGGCATGTTCGTCATCAGCAGCCGTCTTGGTGGCGGCAATTTCATGCTCGTGGGCAATCTCATCCAGCAGCAGTTTGGTGTGAGCCGCGACTTTCCCTTTGGTGCCGCCATCAGCCTTGTCCTGATCCTGCTGACACTGGCAGGGCTGGTCGTCCTGCGCCGACACGGGGGGCGCGTCGAACTGGTATGAGAGGCCAGCACCCCGTCGCACTTGCACTGATCGCAACGGCTGCAGGGCTGTTGTACCTGCCCCTGCTTGCCGTCGCCGTGTATTCGGTCAATGACGCCCGCATCGGCCTCGTCTGGCGTGGCTTCACCCTCAAATGGTACACCCGCCTGTTCGACAACGCCGCCGTGCTCGACGCGGCGCAGAACACCCTGTTACTGGCAGTCGTCTCCACCGCCATCGCCACGGTCCTGGGGACACTGCTGGCGATCGGTCTGCTGCGCTATCCCTGGTCGCCACGCATACGACGACTGCTGGATGCGGCCGTGGATCTGCCGGTAATCACGCCCGACATCGTCTTTGCCGCCGCCCTCGTCGTCGCCTTTGCCGTACTGCGCGGGCTGTGGCCCGCTTTCGGCCTCGGCATGACAGCCATGATCATCGGTCACGTGACCTTCCAGACCGCCTTCGTCGCCCTCGTCGTGCGCAGCCGGCTCGTGCTCATCGGGCCCACCGTCGCCGAAGCGGCGCGGGACCTGTATGCGACACCTGGTTTTCTGCTGCGCCACATCACGCTGCCGTTGCTGGCCCCCGGCATTGCCGCCGGCGCGGTACTGGCCTTCACGCTATCGCTGGACGACTTCGTTATCAGTTTCTTCACGGCCGGCCCCACATCCAACACACTACCGATCTACGTATACTCGTCGCTCCGACGGGGACTCAGCCCACAACTGCACGCCCTGTCGACCTTGATCATGTTTGTCACGGTCCTCCTCGTCCTCGGACTGCAACGTCTGTCCGGCACCTCGCAAGGAGAAGCGTCGTGAAATCTGCGCTGTGCGCCGGGCTTTTCGTTCTTCTCGGGGTCGTCGCGCCAGGGATGGGAGCCGAGCTCAACCTCTACATCTGGTCCGAATACATCGACCCCGACATCCTCCGTGACTTCGAGTCGCAGTCGGGGCTGCACGTCAATCTGTCCCTCTACGAGTCCTCGGAGGAGATGCTCGCCAAGATCCAGTATGCCGGCGGTGCGTCGCAGTACGACGTCGTGGTGGTGTCGAATATGATGATTCCTCTCATGGCACAGCTCGAGCTGTTGCAACCCCTCGACTCGACACAGTTGCCGAATCTCGCCAACCTCGACAGTGCCTTCATCAGCCCCTCGTATGATCCAGGCAATCGCTACAGTGCCGCCTACCAGTGGGGCACGGTGGGCCTGATGTACAATCGTGGTCGCTTGCCGCAACTGGACCCGTCGTGGGGCGTGCTTTTCGAGCCGACCCGCCAGGTTGGGTCCTTTATCCTCATCGACGAAATGCGCGACCAGTTGGGTGCGGCCCTGATCTATCTGGGGCATTCGGCCAACTCCGTCGATGCGGAGCAGGTGAAGGCCGCCGGGCAACTGGTGCTGGCCGCCAAGAAGAGTCGCCACGCGCGCGGATTTGAGGCGGGTGTGGGCGGCAAGAATCGTGTCGCCGCCGGTACGGTCGACATGGCCGTGGTGTGGAATGGTGACGCCCTGCGTGCCATCGACGAGGCGGCCGAACTGGACCTCGCCTACGTGCTGCCGCGGGAGGGATCGATGCTGTGGGCCGATGTGATGGCCATCCCCGGCAAAGCGCCCAATGTGGATGGGGCGCACCAGTTCATCAATTTCATTCTCGACGCCGATGTGGGCGCCCGACTGTCCAACTACAACCAGTATGCCACGCCCAACCGGGCGGCCCTGCCGGGGATCGACGCGACGGACCGAGGCAACCCCGTGCTCTACCCCCCGGCGACGGTGATGCGCCAGTTGCAGTACCAGCAGGACGTGGGCGAGCACGCGCGACTGTACGATGAGGTGTGGACGGCAGTGAAGGCGCGCTAGGGGTTGCGATCAAGGTCGCTCTGCCGGGCCTGCGCATCCCGGGGGATGTGCGAGGCCACGGGGCGTGAGACGAACACCCTGGGTTCAGATCCAGAAAACAAGGTTGTCCGTCATACCCGTACACGCGTCGATCACCAGCCAGGTGCCGGCCGCCACGTACTGTCCGGCGATGAGACCCAGAAAGAAGGGCCGGGTGCGCTGGTAGACACCCGGGCCTCCGTACTTGATGACGAGCAGCTTGAGCAGCCACGCCAGAAAAATGCTGAACCACAACTGGTCCATAAGCCAGACCATCGAGATCGGATACCCCACCGGGTGCAGGGGCCACCACGGCAGGCGGTGACGGGCGATCATCAACAGGGCCATGAGGCCGCCACCCAGCAGCGAGTTCACCCAACCCTCGAGGCTCGGTGCGGTGGGCGTTTTCAACTTCTCCGCGATGTAGCTGAAGGGCGCCCGCGCACCATCACCAAAGAACCAGCTGTTGAGGTTGATGCCGCCGTACTCGTAGGCCAGGTAGAGAATCATGCAGATCGAACTGACCAGGCTGAGCAGGATGGCCAGTAACAGCACCCAGAAGAGCGGACGCACGTTGCGGCCCATGTGTTCGCTCAATTTCAGACTGTGCGCACAGGATGCCATGACGAAGGTGCGGATGTCGGCAGACCAGACGTGGGCATAGGCCAGACCCACCAGTCCTGACGAACCGAGCACCTCCGAGCCGGTCGCCGACACCAGTGCCGTGGCGGCGATCAGCGGGCTGACAGCGGCGGCGACACCGCTCTCGGCAACGACGCGGGTGAGGCCGACGAAAATCAGCAGCGCCAGTGTCAACATCGCGATCGCCGCCCACAGGTCCAGCCCCGACATCGTCAACCACCCTGCCAGCGTCACATAGCCCCCCGCCAGGCAGAACACGGCCGCCCGGTACGACATGATCTCATGGGAGTCATCAACCCGCCGATCACCATGCACGGCTTTACGCCACACCTGACGCAGGTGGCCTCGCGCCAGCCACAGGCCGAACAGCACGAGTACGAGCAACGCTCCCTGCCCCTGGTGTGCCAGGATCGGTTTGGGCGCCGCACCATAGATCCCCAGCTTCTGCTCACTGGCGATCCCGAGCAACGCCATACCGCCTTGCATCAGAGCCGCCACAAGATTGAAGAACCACAGGCTGAAAGCGATGTCGAGGTTGATAAGGAAGGAAAACCCCACCATCGGAAAACTGAGTCGGATGATGAGGTTGATGAGGTTGCCAAACAGGGGGATCGTCGTCAGTTGCTGCACAGCGGGAATGAAGTTGTAGTACGCGTGCAGGGCGCTGATGCTGGTGACAATCGCCGGCAGGGCGAAGCCGGCCCACATCGTCGGATTGCGCAGGAAGGGTCGTGCCCCGTGGCGGCCGCTCTGCACCATCTCCAGCGGCACCTGCACGATGGGGAAGATGAGCCGCTCGTACTCCACCCACTGGCGTCGCAGAATCACCATGGAGGAGATCATCACCAGGTAGAGGCTGGAGACCAGAATCGCCCAGTAGAACAGCGGTGCCACCCAGACGCGCCAGGGCAGGGGTGCGCCCGCCGGCAAACCTTCGTAGAACCAGCGGATCGCCGTGACGCTCTGCGGCACGATCCACTCGGGCACGTGCGGCCGGATCAGTTGGGCCCATTCGTTCTCGGGTGTGGCGTAGTACTGCAGGCTGGTGATCATCGTCACCAGGTATTCCGACAGACCCATGGTGGGGATCGCCGACGCCGTGATCAGCATGGCGTAGACGACGAGCAGTTCGCCACGACGCAGAGCCAGGCGATGGTGTATCCTGCGGGCGATGAAGTTCAGCGGCCCCACCAGCAGGAACAGCAGAAAAATGGCCCCCGGTGTGCTGAAGTCGAGGGCCATGTACGAGCCGCGGATCACCATGTTGCCGTACGGTGCCCCGCAGGCCAGCAGCACGGACAGCACGCTGCCGGTGAGAATCGCCCGGAAGGTGAAAACCCGTTCGCAGGGGGATGCTAGCAAGACCTCACCCGCCGACCGGTGGTCCTGGGCACCATCGCCCGGACAGCGCCGGATGGAATCGGCCTCGATCAACCGGCCGAGGCTGCCCGTTCGAGGTCGGCGAGGGTGCCTGCGATACAGCGGGTGATGCGCGCCAGGCGGGGGCCACCACCGACGCGGCCCTGGAGACGGCGCACCCGTGGCAGAAGTCTGCTCAGTTGTCGCCCATAGGCCCTCCGTCCCGCCGGTGTCATGCCGTTGCGCAGGTAGATCGGCGGCCCCGCCGTGTGGCCGATCAGGGGACACAGGTGGATCTCTCCCTGCTGCTGCCCTTGACCGTGGGTGAAGAAGGCCTCCTCCGCATCTTCGAAGATCGCCGTCAGTTCGGCTGCCGCGCGGCTGTCGCGAGGTTCGTACAGGCTCTGCAGGACCTCGCCCAGGATCTCGTCGTCGGTCCTGGATGGGTCGCTGAGCTTACGCCCGCCGAAGGCGATGTTGACCTCGACGCCGGGATTGCTGGATGGTCCCATGTAGTACTCGACGGCGCGACCGCCGTCCGCATACAGTTGGGCCAGATGCTGACCGGTGCGCTGTGTATAGGGCAGGAACCAGCGGCCGCGATTCCAGCGCTGGGGCGGATAGACCCAGACGCCGCCAGAGGTACCATAGGCGCAGGGCAGCCCGGCAATAAAGGCGCGCCGACGCGCCGGATCGACATGGAAACTCCGGTGGCCGGCGTCGACGAGGAAGTCGAGGTGGCGACCCATCTCATACAGGTGTTGCCAATCGCCCTCGGGCACGGTCCGGCCAGTGTGCAGATACCCGCACATGTTGACCATCAAGGTCTTGCTCGGATCACAGGAACGGATGTAGGCCGCCGTCTCCGCGTTGACCCGGCTGTAGTAGTCGGCGTTGCTCCGGGGCGCGCAATCAGGGCAGGCGCAGCGCCCCTGGTCGGAGGCCTCCAGGTGGAAGCCATCGAAGTCATACCCCTCGAGCACATAGTCGACGACCCGCCGCATCCAGGTGCGCGAGGCATCGCGGGCGGCACACATGGCGTGGGGGTTGGTGCCGCGCACGGCCGCGTCCTTTTCGATGATCCGGTCGAAACCCCAACTATAGACGCCCAGGCCATAGAAAATCCTGACACCGGCTTCGTGAGCGGCGTCCAGGATCCGCCGGACTCGCCGACGTCGCGCCGCCGGCACGGTAGTCTCGAGCCGGGGCATCCAGTCGCGGGCCGTGAGCAATCCGAAGATGGTGAGACTGTCGAAACCCGAGGCGGCCTGCAGGCGAATCGAGGCGACGAGATCCGCCTCGGCGCGATCATCGAGGGTGACGTCCGGCCACTGCCGCGCGGGCCGGGCGCGGTTGCACATGTCGTTGAGCCACACGCCCTGCGCTGTCCGGTATGTATACATGACACTCCTCCTGTGCCTATCGGGTCGCCGTGTTAGTGGATCAGCTTGCGGACGGCTGTCTCGGACGCGCCGGACCAGCCGCTGAAGATGTCGACAATGCGGCCCTGGGCATCGAGGACGAAAGACACGGGAATGGAAACCTGGTCCCCCGCAAAGAGCTGCTCGAAGCCGCTGCTGTGGATGACCCGATTGGGATAGGTGATGCCGGCGCGGTCGAGAAACCGTGGGACCCTGGCGACGGCGGCACCAGTGTCGAGGCTGATCCCGAGAATCTCGACGCCGGCTGCCTGCAGTTCGGGGTACAGCTTCTGCAATTCTGGCATCTCCTGGCGGCAGGGCACACACCACGTCGCCCACAGATTGACCAGGTAGCGATGGCCCGGCTGGCGCCAGCGCGCAAAGTCCGTCGTCTCCCCGGTGTTCGGGTCGATCAACAGCACCGCCGGAAACAGCTCGCCCCGCTGCGGCCGCAGGAAATTGATAGCATCTGCCCCCGGCGCCGCCGGCTCAGGCAGTGAGAAGCGCTGCTCCTCGATGACGGTCAACTGCTGCTGCCCTTCGATGACCTGCAGGGAGGATCCCGTCCGTGCGATGCCGGCACCGGCATTCGGCTCAGCAAAGCGTTGTACCGTGCCCGAGGGCCAGCGCACTTCGATCCAGGGCACGGAGTCATCCTGGCCCAGACCGAAGAGCAGTCGCGGATCACTCTGCGACACAAAGCCACTGCCGCCAGCCTTGATTTTCGCCTGCACACCCTGGGACGTACCCATGCGCACGACGGCGCCGAAGGCATCACGACCACTGAAGCCCGGGCTGTCGCTGCCCTGCAGAGCAATGCGCAGGAACCCGTTGTCACCACCGACGTTGTTGCGGAACAGGTGATGGACCTGGCCCTGGAGGGCGGTGAGAAAAATGTCCGTGTCGCCGTCATTGTCGAAATCACCGTAGGCGGCACCACGACCATCGGTGACCGAATCGAGGCCGGAGAGTCCCGAAATGTCGAGGAAGCTTGTGCCCTGCTGGTTGAGGTAGAGCTTGTCGCGCTCAAAACCGCTGAAGGAAAAGCCCTGCTCAAAGAGCTTGCCCATGTGGTCGGTCTGGTACTGCTGAGATCCCGTCTGTTCAACTTCGACTGACGACGCCAACACGTGGCGCCAGAAGAGGCTTCACGTGTCCTTCAGAGACTTGCCGGAGACAAATCCGTTGGGCGCATGAATGTCCTGCCAGCCGTCGTTGTCGAAGTCGATGAAGCCCCCGCCCCAGGCCCAGCCGGCGGTGAAGGGTCCAACAGTACTGCTGACTTCTTCGTACGTGCCGTCGCCGCAATTGCGGAACAGGCTGCTGCCCGCCGCCAGTTTGCCCAGCACCCGGGTCTCGCCGGCCATACCCGCCCCGTCGGGGAACAGGCGCGTAAGGATGCGCTTGCCGGCGGTGGAGGACATGTTGGTTACATGGATATCGATCCGGCCGTCGTTGTCGAAGTCACCCAGGGATACCCCCATGCCATTGCCTGGGTCGAGCATGCCGAGGGCTCCGGCGGCATCGGTAAAGTGATCGCCCTGATTGAGATAGACGGCGTTCTCGCCGAAGTCGTTGGCAACGTAGAGGTCCTGCCGGTCATCCCCGTTGAAGTCACCGAAGTGGGCTGCATAGGACCAGCGGCTGTCGGCAACCCCCCAGGGCTGCGCCAGTTGTTGAAAACGACCATCCCCCTGATTGATGAACAGCAGGTTCGCCGTGCCATTGGTTGCGTGGGACCAGGAGTCCGGCATGACGACACCATATCTGTTGTATGAGGCCACATAGATGTCCGGCAGACCATCACCGTTCACATCGGCACTGACAGCGCTGTAGCCTTGCGCGAATTGATCGACACCGGATGGCAGGGAGACATCGTGAAAACTCAGCGTGCCATCCGGTAGCAGACGATTCTCGAACAACATCTGGTTCCCCGTGGACGCGAGGAACAGATCGATGTCGCCGTCGTTGTCGACATCGACGAACAGGGGCGCCGTGGCGTTGGGCGTGATCCGCACGCCAGCCTCGGCGGCGTAGTCGACGAAAGTGCCGTCCCCCTGATTGAGATACAGGTAGTTGGCGCCCTGGCCCGTGGCAAAGGCGTCGAGTAGTCCATCCCCGTTGACGTCGGCAGCGGCAACGCCGTGGGCGATGAAACTCGGGTTGCCCGGGGTGCCGAAGGGCGGTGCCGCCTGGTAGACACCGGCCGGCAGTGACACCTCACTGAACAGATCGATCCTGGCAGCACGAACGACCACGGTGGTCAATTCGAAGTGGTCGATGCGCCACTGCTCATCGATACGCACTGCCTGCAGGTGCGCCTTCGCCTCGACCCAGGCACGGTGGCCGGCGATGTTGCGACCGACGATGGATATGGCGATAACCGCCTCGGTGCGAGGCTTGGCCAACTCCTCGAAGTCAGCGGATTTCACCTTGATACGGATGTCCTCGATGCTCGCCAGGTTGTCGACGAACGTTTGCCAGCTGTCGAGGTAGGCCTGACGGTCGACGAGCCGATCAGACAACGGCGTATGGAGAACATCAATCCACTGGGTCTGCGCTGCGCGGTCACCAGCCAACGGGGGCCAGGGCGACGCCGACAGATCGGTATCGAAGTGTTTGGCAATGGCGACCCTGTCGCGATCCCGCAGCGACAGGGACAGGTCGTGGAGTTGATTGGCCAGTGCTTCGGACAGATCCTCGGCGCGTTCGACCTGGGCCTGATCGATGACGGCGGTCTGCGACTCGGCGGGAAGGCTCGATTGGGCCAGCGCGAGGGCAAAGATCAGTACGAATGGAAATCGGCTTCGATTCATTTCGGCCAAATTACGGCTTCTCGTGAAGGACAGCCAGAACGCCCTCCGTCCGCCCTCGAGGATATCGAGTCGGCGGCAGGCTCGTTTAGGTCATGGCAGCGTCGCCCACGCCGGTGGTGTCGCCGAAATGCCCAGCAGTGGGATCGCAAAGAGCACCATGACCAGCGACAGGACAACGACAGAGATGAAGTTCATGCGCAGGCCGGCTCGGGACATCTGCGGAATCGTCACCATGCCACTGCCGAAGATCACCGCATTCGGACCCGTGCCGGAGGGCAGCATGAAGGCGCAGGAGCAGGCAAAGGTCGCCGGGATCATCAACAGGTACGGATGGGTGTTGCCCGCTGCGGCCATCGTCGCCAGCACCGGCAGAAAGATGCTGGCCGTCGCCGTGTTGGAGTTGATCTCGGTGATGAAGGTCATGAACAGCACCACGAGCAGCACGATCACCGGCAGCGGCAGTGCGCCGATGGGGGCCAGAACCTCACCCAGCCAGGTCGCCAGCCCTGTCGTGGCGAAACCCTTGGCGATGGCGTAACCGCCACCAACGATCATCGCCACACCCCACGGTACGGTCTGCGCCTGTTCCCAGTTGAGCAGGCGCGTACCCAAACCTGTTGACGAGCCTGACGGCAGAATAAAGAGTGCCAGCGCTGCCAGCATGGCGACGGTCGTATCGTGGACGAGATGATCGATTCCCAGAGATGTCGCCCAGACGTCGCGAAAGATCCAACCCAGCCCCGTGCAGATGAACACGATGAGCACCCGCTTTTCCCCTGGCTGCATAGGTCCGAGGGCGGCCAGTTCACTATCGATCACCTCGTCGCTGCCAGTAAAACTGCCGGTGACGCCGAAGGAACGTGTCAGAAAGAACCAGGTGATGGGCAGCATGACCAACACAAAGGGAACACCGATCTCCATCCAGTCGATGAAGGTGATCGCCGGCGCCTCTGGATAGAGGGTCTGCACCATGCCGACGAAGACCATGTTGGGTGGCGTGCCCACCAGGGACCCCGTGCCGCCGATGCTGGCGCTGTAGGCGATGGCCAGCATCAGCACCAGGCCGAAACGACCGCCTTTGCCATCGTCGCGGGCAGCAACGGCCATGCCGATGGGCAGCATCAGCAGCGTCACCGCCACGTTGGCGATCCACATGGACAGCAGCGCCGTGGCGATCATGAAGGACAGCACGATGCGGCGCCGGCTCGTACCTATGCGATCAATCAACGTCAGCGCGATGCGCCGGTGCAGTTGATGCACTTCAAAGGCGCGGGCAATGAAGAATCCCGCCAGGAACATGAGCACGTAGTTGTGCCCGTAGTTGGCGGCCGTCGCCTTGGCGTCGAGGATGCCCAGCAACGGAAACAGCGCCACCGGCACAAAGGCCGTCGCCGCAATCGGCAGGGCCTCCGTCATCCACCAGACCGCCATCAGCACGGTCACCGCCGCGGCGCGTTGCGCCATCGGCCCCATGCCCTCTGGTGCCGGCAGCAACAGGATCAGGCCGAAGGCCAGTGCCCCACCAAGCAAGCCGCCCGTCTGTCGTGTCATCAATCCAGCCTTCCCGGCACGGCGATACCCCAGATGGCATCCTGAGGACACAGGATCAGAATGGACCGAGTCCTCACGGCGTCACCTTCTGGGTAAAAGCCAGCATCGGCCGGTGACCGCTGATATCCTGGGGCACAACGAAGGGCGGAAATGTTGTCGGGGCGCCAACAACGACGGCCTTGCCCACCAGCGCCCGGGCGAGGCGGATCTCGATACGATCCGGTTTTGGGATCCCCCAACCTGCCACCGGTACATCGCCCTGTGTGTCGCGCACGGCAAAGGGAAACTGCGCGGGGATCATGCTTTCGAAGTGCAGGCGCTCGTCCACGTGGTCGAAGTGCAGTTCGATCTTCTGCGCCGATTTTCGCACGGCGGCGACACAGTCCGGATGGCGGAACTTCACATCCCGGCCATAGACCCCACCCAGGGCCACCGACGCTGCGCGCTGGCCGATGGCGACATTGCCGAGAGAGTTGGTGTGGATTCCGTCCGACAGACCCAGGTCCAACGTCGATAGCAGAAAGACATTTCGCATGCTGTGCGCCAGTTGGCGCTGCAGTTGGCGCATGTTCTCCCAGCCAGCGTCGCTCTGCGCATTGGGCTCACCCACCCAGCGGTTCAATTGCGTGGTGATCACGGGCAGCTGTGCACCCAGGGATTTGCGCAGGTCCGCGACAAAGCGTTTGAAGTTGCGCCCGTAGACCTTGAGCGGCTCTGCCGAGGCGTCCGATTCGCCCTGATACCAGACCACGCCGCGCACGGCGCCACCAGCATCGTGCACATACCGCAGCATGTTGTCGAACAACACACCGTCGACAGCACGTGTCCACGCCGACATCGGCGACCCACCCAGCGACGCCGGGATCAGTCCCACGGGGATACCCAGTTCAGCGTGCAGCGTCTTGCCGAAAACGAGCCACGGACTGTGCGACGGGTTTGAGCCGAGGCGATTGGGCAGATAACGCGTACCAGTTGAGTCCCCCAGTGGATGGGTTGCCAGCGCCCATTGCCCACGGGCATGAAACATGTGCACACCCAACTCGGGTGCATCCGGTGCCGGTGACTTGCCGTGACCCTCACTGTTGCTCTGCCCCGTGATCAGCCAGACGTCGCCGACGCCGATGTGATGCAAAATGTCGCCACGCTGACCCCATTCTACCGGGCCATCATCCAACTGCAGTGCCGTCTCGATCCGGTACAGGCCCCCGGCGGGCACATCGGCCAACTGTACCTGCCAGCGGCCTGTGCGTGTCGTTGTGGCGCGTACCCAGTTCAGCGACCGCCGCACGGGCTCGCCGTCGCTTTCGCGCACGAGTCGCACCGCCACGATCGCTTTCTTGTGGGGTTGCGGTGTCAACCACCGGCCGGCAAGGTGGATGGTCGCTGTGTCATCCGTGCCACGTTGATGGATCTGCCAGTCCTGGGACCCCACCTCGATGAGGAC
>CALFPI010000411.1 GCA_937919035.1 uncultured Gemmatimonadaceae bacterium | reverse complement strand
GTCGTGGCTGCGTAGATTCATCGCACCATGACCACAACCAACCATCCCACGCGCCGCGGCACATGCCCAGAGGTCATGAGTCCCGCCGGCCACTGGCCGGAACTCAGGGCTGCCGTGGAAGCCGGGGCCGATGCCGTCTACTTCGGCCTCACTCACTTCACGGCACGTGCCAAGGTGGGTTTTTCCATCCACGAGTTGCCGCAGGTCATGGCGACCCTGCACGAACGGGGCGTACGGGGCTACGTCACCTTCAACACGCTCGTGTTTGATCACGAACTCGACTCTGCAGCACATGCGCTGGCAGAGATCGCCGACGCCGGCGCCGATGCCATCATCGTGCAGGATCCTGCTGTGGGCCGACTGGCGCAACGCATCGCCCCGCAACTGGAGCTGCACGGCTCCACACAGATGAGCGTCACCAGCGTCGAGGGCGTGGCTCTGGCGATGGAGTGGGGCATGCAACGCCTCGTGCTGGCCCGCGAACTGTCGCTGGAAGAGATTCGCCGCATTCGCGCCGGCACCGATTGTGAACTCGAGATGTTCGTCCACGGCGCTCTGTGTGTGTCGTACTCGGGGCAGTGTTTTTCTTCCGAGGCGTGGGGCGGACGTAGCGCCAACCGCGGCCAGTGTGCCCAGGCCTGCCGACTCCCCTACGATCTTTTCGTTGATGACAACCCCAAGTCACTGGGAGATGCGCGCTACCTGTTGTCCCCCGGCGATCTGTATGCCCTGCAGCAGATTCCCGAAATCATCGATATCGGTCTGTCATCGCTCAAGATCGAAGGTCGCTACAAGGGGCCGGCCTACGTGGCGCTGACCACACGCGCCTATCGCCAGGCTGTCGATGCTGCCTGGGCCCGGCGCCCCCTGCAGATCGAGGCGGCAGATGAACTGCAGTTGGAGCAAGTCTACTCGCGCGGTCTGCAACCCCACTTTCTGACCGGCACCAATCACCAGACCGTTGTTGACGGCCGGTCCCCGGGGCATCGGGGCGTCCGTGTTGGCACCGTGGCACAGGTTCGGGGCGACAGCGTCGTCGTACGCACCGCAGCAGCGTGTAAGACCGCCCCATTGAAGGCGGGCGACGGGTTGGTCTTTGATGCCGGTCGCCGGCACGATCCCAGGCAACAGGAACAGGGCGGGCGTATCTACGGCATCGAGGCCAGCGGTGACGATCTCCTTCTGCGCTTCGGTCACGGCGCCGTGGATCTGCGCCGCGTCGCCGCCGGTGACTGGGTATGGCGCACGCATGATCCCGACGTGGATCGAGCCGCCCGGCCCTTCACCCAGGCGGAGGCCCCCGTCACACGTTTGCCCGTTTCGGCACGGGTGCGGGCGCACACCGGTCATGCCCTCGAAATCGACTGGTACCTGCCGGCACGCCCGTCGGTGCAGGTTGCCACGGTCTCGGCCGAGGTGTTGCAGCCGGCGCGCCAGCATGCGCCCACCATCGCCTTCCTGCGCCAGCAACTGGGCCGCCTCGGTGGCACGCCGTTCGAGTTGCGCGACGTCGAACTGATGATGGAAGGCGATCCCTTCGTGCCAGCATCGCTGCTGGCACCGTTGCGGCGCGAGGCGCTGCAGCAGTTGTCCCAGCTGCTGCAGCGGGTGCCGCCCCGGGCCGGTGTAGAGCCCACCGCGGCCCTGGACCAGGCTCTGGACCACGCTCTGGACTGGGCTCTGGCCGATGTCGACGTACCGGAGGCGCCGGAAGCAACCACGGTGTCACTGCATCTTCTGGTGCGCTCGGACGCACAACTGGCGGCGGCGGTGGAACTGCGGCCTGCATCCATCACCCTCGATTATCTCGATCTATTCGGCCTGCGCCCGGCCGTCGAACGTGTGCGCGCCGCCGGCATTCCCGTGCGCGTTGCCAGTCCGCGGGTGCTGAAACCGGGGGAAGAGGGGATCGTCCGTTTCCTTGTGGGTCTTGGCTGTCCACTGCTGGTGCGCTCCGGCGGCCTGCTGCAAGCGCTGCGCACGGCCACCCACCCGCCGTTGACGGGTGACTTCAGCCTCAATGCCGCCAACGCGCTGACGACCAGCGCCTTGTTGGGTCTCGGCCTGGAGCGGGTGACGCCGACGCACGATCTCAATGGCGCCCAGATCACGGCGCTGGCTGCGGGGGTGGGCGCCCAACACCTCGAGGTTGTCGCCTACCACCATCTGCCGGTGTTCCACACCGAGCACTGCGTGTTCTGTCGCTTTCTCTCGGATGGAACCAGCATCAAGGACTGCGGCAAGCCCTGTCAGCAGCACCGTGTCGCCCTGCGCGACCCGAGCGGACGCACCCACCCGGTGCTGGCCGATGTGGGCTGCCGCAATACGGTATTCGGCGCCGAAGCCCAGGAAGCCAGTCGGCACCTGCAGGCCTGGCTTGCCGCCGGCATCCAGCATCTGCGCTTTGAGTTCGTGCACGAATCAGCCGACCAGGTGCGCGCCGTCTTCGGCGCCTTCACCGCCGCCGTTGCTGGCAGCCTGTCGGCGCAGGATCTGCGTCGACGCCTGCAGAAGTCGATTCCCCAGGGTACCACCGAAGGCAGCCTGTTTGTCCCGGAGGGCCATCTCGACCTCCCCGTACTGGTGTGAAGGGCTGCCGTGTCAGCCTACTCCTGCTGCTTGGCCTCGGCCTGCGACCCGGTCCATCCGCCGCCTGCGTAGAGAGCACCTACCAGGCGCGAGCCTTCGAGGCGACCTCGGAGGTGCTGCTGTATGTGGAGCACCACCGCGAGGATTTCTGTGCGGGTGTCCCGCGGCGTTCGCAGGTCACGTATGTGGGCCCCGACGGTGACACCCTGGCAACCAAAACACTCGACTTCTCCCGCCACCTGATCCAACCCGCTGTCGTGCTCGATGACCGGCGCACCGGCTACCGCGAAGGCGCCATCGTGCGCGGAGACTCCATCGACCTGTTCCGGCGCCTCGACTCCGGTGCCGAGGAATTTCGCGCCTCGATTCGCCCCGAGCGACTGGCAGCGATCAATGTCGGCGTCGATCAGGCGGTGCGGGCCTACTGGGACCTGCTGGCTGCTGGGGCTCAGGTGGAGTTCGATTTTGCCGTCCCCGACCGGCTGCGCTCTTTTCACTTTCGCCTGCGGCGGCTCGACGAACCGGGGCAGAGGCTGCGACTGCGGATCGAACCGGCGAACTGGTGGTTGCGCTGGGTTGTCTCACGCATCGACCTCACCTATGACGTTACCCAGCGCCGTCTGCTGTTGTATGAAGGCATCACCGACATGCGCGACAAGCGGGGTCGACGGTATCGGGCGCGGATCGAATTTGACTATGCCACCCCATTGCCGCCGCCTTGACGGCGGTCGTGTGTTGTGGATTGGTTTGCGCCTCATGGCATCTCTCTATCTGATCGACGGCAGTTTTGAGTTGTTCCGCTGCTTCTTCGGCGCACCCAGGGCGCAGCGCGCCGATGGCCGTGAAATCGGCGCCGTGCGCACCCTCTTCGGGGCCACGCTGACGCTGCTGCGCGAAGAGGCGCTGACACACGTTGCCGTCGCCTTTGACGACGTCGCTCTGCTGCAGGCACGGGAGCCGCAGGACACGGCGCTCGTGCAGGCGCAGTATGATCTGGCGCGGGACGTCTTTGCCAGCCTCGGCGTCACCGTATGGACCATGTCCGGTTGCTCTGCTGACGACGCGCTGGCAACATCCGCACACCGCTTCGACTCCGATCCCTCCCTGGATCGCATCGTCATCTGTTCCAGCGACAACGACTTTGCCCAGTGTGTGCGGGGGGAGCGGGTTGTGCTCTACAACCGCATCAAAAGAGTCATGCTGAACGAGGCGGCCGTGCTGGCGAAATTCGGCGTCCCGCCGGAGCGCATCCCGGGGTGGCTGGCGCTGGTGGGGGACAAATCCGACGGCATCCCCGGGATTCCCGGATTCGGTCCCAAGGCAGCAGCGGCGGTGCTGCGTCGCTTCGGTCGTATGGAGGACATCCCGTTGGCTCCTGCCGCCTGGCAGGAACTGGATGTTCGTGGCCGGGACAAGCTGGCGGCAACATTCATCGAACGCCGTCAGGAGGCCATCGGCTACCGGGATCAGGGCATCAAACGGCTCGACGCACCGGTGACGGAAAATCTCGAAGACCTGCGCTGGCAGGGCGCCGATGGGCCGCGACTGCAGGCACTGTCAGAAGCGCTGGAAGATGAGCGGATTGCGCGGCGCCAGATCCGCCTGCGCAGTGCGTGACGTCCGGCGGCGGCCGATCAGCGAGCCGGGGGGTGTGACAGATTCATCATCACCGAGCGGAAGTGCGTCATCAGATTCACTTCATGGCTGCAGGATGGGCACTTGAGGTGTTCGCCGCCACGAACGTCGACGAAGCTGCACTGCGTGGAATCGGCCTGTCGTTTCACTTCTTCGACGTTGCCATCGTCCTCTTCGCGCTGATCGATCCGCGCCCAGTCGACCGTCGTGCCCGTGCTCGTGCGGAACAGCTTCTGCTTTGGCACGTAGGCTTTGAAACGACGGCCGCACGTACATGTGTAAAGAAAAGCGATGGCCATGATCGGTCCCTCCCGGACGGGGTATGGAGGGAATGTAGAAATCGGCGGAAGCTTCTGAAACGCAATATTTACAGTGCGTTGCACGATTGTCGCGAGTCTTGTCCAATTACTTGATCGATCAACTCCGGGCCTCGATGTAGGCCTGCAGAAGCGGCGCGCGCCGATGATCAGGGTTGAGGGCCAGCACACGTCGGAAACAGGCTGTCGCCATCTCCACATCTTTGAGTTCACCCGCTGCCAGCAGCCCCAGTTCGAGCCACAACCGTTCATTGGCTGGATCTGCCTGCAGGGATTGTTGCCACTCCGCAGCGGCCTGCTGCGGGTTGCCGAGCCGGCGCCGGGACCAGCCCAGTTTTCGGTGGTAGCTGGCGCTCTGGATCGCGGCGGGAAAGATATCCCGGGACCTGTGCTGCAGTTGCGCAAAGTCCTCGGGCCGTCCCGATTCGAGGGCGGACAGGGCTCCGCGCAGGATGGCGCGGGCCAGCAACTCACGAGCGGATGTGATTGCGGAGCCTTCGACAGGTGCTCCCCGTACGCGCCATAGGTTGATCGAAGGACCGGGCTGGCGCAGCGCCCCGAAGTCCGCCACCGGTACGAAGTAGGCGTCGATCGGATCATAGACGGGCAGACCATGAGCCACGCCGCCAGCAGGCCACCCCACTGGCGTAAAACGGGCAACGTGCTGGGCCACGGACGGCAGTTGCGCGAGGAATGTCGTATCGAGGCGCACCGGCGACAGGGGATGGTCGTTGCTCAGCACATAATCACACTGGAACTCGTCGATGGCGCGCAGATTGCCGGCTTCGTACTGCTGCCAACCCGCCTGCAAGGCATAGCTGTAGACCGGCCGTGCCGGACGGGTGTGCTCCAGCACGGGCAGCAGTTCATCAAAGTCCCTGGCCCCCGCCTGCCGCACATACCGGCGCACTTGCCACCATGTACCTGCGTCGGTGAGCAGCGGCGGATCCGCCGCCCAGGTGCCAAAGTTGCACAGCGTCGTTCCCGTCGGCACATGGGTCTCAATCCATGCCGCCGCCTGCTGACGAGTATCGGGGGTCCGCAGGATGTCGACGACTCGCAGGCTCGCGTAGGTCGCCGGCAACCCCAGTACGACAAGGCAGACGGCCAGTGCCAGCCGGGGCGATGGCGTGCGGCGGACGAGCCACTGCACCGCGCCCGCAGCCAGGATGCACTGCAACATCGCCAGGGGCAGAGCGTAACGGGCGAAGACCAGGGGCGAGGCACCAACAACCACATAGTAGCCGAGGAAAGTCGCCGTCAGCACGCGGGGACCGACTTCCTTGTCTCGAACGGACAGCACCAGACCCACAACCAGGGCTGCCAGACCCGGCCAGCCGAGATTTACGCGCAGGCTGAAAAGCACGTGGTGAATCCAGCCCGGGCCCAGGTCGAGCAAGCCCGTGCGCGCGTGTGTCACGAGCGCACCAAAACCATCGAGGAAGGCTGCGGGCATGCCGAGGATGTAGGGCGAGCCGGCGAGGAAGGTGCTGATCGCAGCGCCTGCAGCGAACCACAGATTGCGGTCTTTCAGCGATCGCCCCGTCAGCAGGTGCACCGCCAGTATCGACGTCGCTGCCAGGGCCCCATGATATTTCGTCGAAGCCGCCAGCCCCACAAGAAAGGCGGCCCACAAGTAGGCGCCGGTGGCGCGGGTTTCGATCAATCGTATCGCGGCGTGAATGGCAGCGATGTACCACATCGTCATCGGCACATCGAGCCCGGCCACCGGGCTTTGGCGTACGGCCAGTAAGGAAACCGACGCCAGCCCCAGTGCCACCCAGGCGGCGGTGTCTCCGTAGATCCTGCGGGCCAGACTCGCAACCAGCGCCAGAGTCAGACAACCAAACAACGCCTGGACCCAGCGTGCCAGCTGCAGGGCACTGTCCGGATGCCAGAAATACTGGATCCCGAGCCATGTATGCAGAGAGACATCGCTGGGTGCCAGAATGACACCGCGCAGGATCTGCAGCAGGGCCAGAACGTAGGTATGGAAGTACGGGTAGTAGAAGACCTCGGGTGTCGGATCCCCGAGGGCCACGAGCAACGGCCAGAAGGTGGCGTTGAACTCATCGGGATGCGGCACGGGTGCGCCTGCCAGCAGCGGCAGCACGCGCAATGCAACCCCGACGAGCAACAGCAGCACCGCCAGCAGCGCCGTCCGCGGCATCCGGCTAGGGCACGAGTTTCAGGGCGTGGCGGTCGGCCATGCTAGTCCGCCAGGAGGGCGGTGTGAATCGCCGCAGCAAGATCGTCGACGTCGTCGGCAGTGGTATCCCACGCCGCCATCATGCGCACCTCCCCGGCGGCCGCGTCCCACATCGCCATGCGCCACTGCGACCGCAGACGCTCGATGGCGGCCGCGGGCAGACGGGCAAATACGGCATTGGATTGCGGTGGGTAGCAGATCTCAACGCCCGGCAGGCCGCGTATGGCATCGTGCAGTCGCTGGGCCATGGCGTTGGCATGCTGTGCCATGTGCCGCCACAGATCGTCGTCGAGCAGAGCCAGAAACTGCGCGCTGAGGAAGCGCATTTTCGACGCCAGTTGCAGTCCCTGTTTGCGCGCATACGGCATGCGCGGTGCCAGACCTTCGGTGAACACGAGCACGACCTCACCGGCCAGCAGGCCGCACTTGGTGCCACCGAAACTGAGCAGGTCGACTCCCGCATCCCGGGTCACGGCGCGCAGCGGCAGGTCGAGGGCGGCCGCCGCATTGGCCAGCCGCGCCCCGTCCATATGCAGCAGCCAGCCACGATCGTGGGCAGCGTCGGCCAACAGGCGCACTTCCTCCGGGGTGTACACCGTACCCAGTTCGCTGGCCTGCGTAATCGACAACACGCGGGGTTGCGACTGGTGGGGTGGACCATGGCCTGCACCGATCTGCTGCAGGCTGGTCGGCTCGATTTTGCCGGCGGCTACCTGGAGGGTAAGTACGCGGCAGCCGGTGAAGCGTTCGACCGCGCCACACTCGTCGTGGTTGATGTGCGATGTCGCCGCACAGACGACGGCCTGGTGTGGCTCGATGACCCCGGCGACACTCAGCACATTGGCGGCGGTGCCGTTGAACACCGGATAGGCCTGGGTGTCAGCGCCGAAGAGTTCAGCAAAGCGGGCCAGCAGTTTCTGCGTCCAGGGGTCGGCACCATAGGAGGGCGCATGGCCGCTGTTGGCCGCAACAATCGCGGCCAGGATCTGCGGGTGGATTCCGGCTTCGTTGTCACTGGCAAAGTGGCGGAGGCGTTCGGTCATATCCCACACATTCGGTGAAGGGGCTGAGCTGGTGCAGGGGTCACAGGGGGCCAAAGCGCTCTGTCAGATGCACCGGTGCACCACTGGCCATCGACTCGTAGCCGGCCTGCATGATTGCCAGGCTGCGCCGCTCTGCGATCCCGGTGGTGGGCCCCTCGATCCCGGCGACGGCGTCGGCGAAGGCGGCCAGCTCCAGAGCGTATTCGCAATGGCGCAGCGGCGGGATCGGCAGGATCGCCGCATCCTGACCGTCAACGAATACGCGGCAGCTTGTCGCATGGGCCTGCAGGCTGCCTTGGTCCCCATGCAGCACGTATCCGGCGAGGGGCTCGGGAATTTTCGTTTCCGCCGTCTGCAGCAATTGCACGGTAACACCGGAAACCAGGGTCAGCGTGGCGCTCACCGTTGCCTCGATGTCAGCCCGCTGAAAGGAAGCCGCCCGATGTTGTTGTGCGTAGACAACGGCAACCTCGCCGAGGACGTAGCGCAACTGCGCGATGGTGTGAATCCCGTGCAGCATCCACGTCCCCATGCCGCCCTTCTCCGGTTGCGCCAGCCAGGCGCGCCGATCGGGGTAGGCGTAGGCAGGGGCGCGGAAGCCGCCGGTGACAGTCGCCGCCGTCAGTTCGCCGATCCAGCGGCGGCTGCGCACGACCTCGCGCAGAAACCCGGCGATGGGCTGATAGGTGGCACTCTCCGCAACATACAGGCAAACACCGGCAGCAGCGGCGGCGGCGATCATACGTGTCGCTTCGGCGACGTTCATCGCCATCGGTTTTTCCACGAGCACATGTTTGCCAGCCTCGGCGGCGGCAATGGCCTGCTCACAGTGGTACGGATGGGGGCTGCAGATCGTTACCGCATCGATGGCGGGGTCCGCCAGGACTTCGGCCAGATCCGCACAGCAGCGCTCGACGCCGAGTTCCTTGCTGCGCGTCGCCAGAAACGCCGCATCAGGATCCATGAGACAAACCACCTGCAGCCGGTTATCGGCCAACTCGCGCACACTCATCACCTGCTTGCTGCCCGCCCAGCCGACACCCACGATGGCGAGGCGCAGTGGCGCAACGGCAGCCGTCACCGGGTCCGCTGCTGAGGCTGAGTTGGGATGCGGGTCTGCTCTTCTTCGATGATTTTGGCGACAGCCGACGCATGCCGGTTCCGCATGCCGTGCGCGTCGGCTGACAGGCGATCGCCGACGAATTCTGCGTACGGGACCGCGGTAGCAATCTGCTCCAGGGCGATGCCTTTGCCGAGTGCTTCCCGGACCCGTTGCCGCACACCGAGCAGGTAGTTGGCTCCCCAGGTCAACCAGTCCGCCACGGCGGCGCCACGGACGACGGGCCCGTGCCCGGGGATCAACACATCGATGTCCATCCCGGCTAGCATGCGCAGGGAGGCTTCCAGCGTGCGACCGTCACCATCCCCCAGAGCCGGCACAATGCCCGTTGCCGCACAGTCACCGGCAATCAGGACCCGGCAATCCTCGACGAGAACACTGATCCCATCGGGGCTGTGCCCGGGCGTGCGCAGCAGTCGCAGGCTGCGGTGGGCACTCAGGTGCACGCGCAGTTCGTCGGAGAACGTCAACGTCGGCCACGGCACTCGTGCCGCCGCCGCCGCGGGGCTCACCTGCCAGCGCTGCGCCCATGCCGGCACCTGCCGACGCATGGCATCGGGGGTCCGGTCGTGGGCGATCACTTCGCCTTTTCCGAGTGCTGCCGCCCCGCAGACGTGGTCGCTATGGCCGTGCGTGAAAATCAGGCGCGACGGCTCGTGGCCACGACGGCGCAGAAAGGCCGCCATCGCCTCGCCATCGGCCGGATCGCCGCCACCGTCGATGGCAGCGGCGCCGGCCCGGGGATCGCCATTGGAAACATCTGGGTCAGCAAAAACGAGGGCGCACGTGCCATCGGCCCAGCTGTGCCGGTAGACGACGACACCGGGGGCGACTTCCTCGAAGGCACATTCACTGTTCACGACACGCTCAGCCTGCCGTGCAACGCTCGACGATATCCATTACCTGCTCTACGGTGTGCGAGCCGAGTTGTTCACGGATCTCGATCACGCGCTCCGCGGAGACTCCGAGGACGCGCAAAACGGCGGCATCGTAGTGGGCGGATTCGTCGGGCAACGTTCCCATGCCAAGATCCTTGCACAGGTTGTCGGCGAGGTTTACCAGAGCCAGCAGCTCACTGGGCAGACTGCCGGGGTGATGGTGCGTACCGACACAGAGGACCAGATTCTCGTTCATGGCAGCCCGCATTAACAACAACTGGCCGAGTTGCTCGTGACTGACGACGTCACCCAGATGCTGCTCCGCCTCGCGGAAACTCATCTGTCCGCCGCTGGTCAGGGCGGCGAGGCGCTCGAAATGTTGCCAGAAAAAGAAGCCGAGAATCAGTTTGCCAATGTCATGCAGCAGAGCCGCCACCCAGTACTCGTGTACCAGCACCGCATCGGCATCAACACGAACAAGCCGTTGGCTGTAGAGCTGATCGGCGATATGGGCAACACCGACGGAGTGCACCCAGAAGCGGCGCAGGTCGAAGCCGCTCTCCTCAGGCTTGACGAGGCCGTTGATGAGTTTGATCTGCAGCGCCAGACTGCCCAGTTTGCGCCGACCCAGACGCACGACGGCGTCGCGCAGACCCCACTCGCCGTGTCGCCCGGATCCGGCGAAGGCCGCTGTACTGACGACCTGCATCAACTTGTGCACGATCGCCGGATCGGAGTGCAACACTTCTTCCAGTTGCGCCGAGGTGGAACTGTCGTCGTTGACGACTTCCAGGATGCGCATGACGACTTCTGGCAGGGTCGGCAGAGTATGCAGATGACTGACGCGCTTCTCGACCCGCTGTTCGAGGATGCGGAAGGACACATGCTGGGCCCGGTCCCAGAGGCCACCGATGCCGTTGTGTTCGAAGATCGGTGCCAGAGCAGCCTTCAGCACGGCGCCGTTGTGTTCGGGAATCGTCTCGAAGGCGATCAGGTGCAGCTGTTCCACCTCGCGGGCCAGCGCCTGGTGGCTGTCGACGAGATGCTGTGGCAGCAGCGCTACGAGGGGAATGGTGCCATTTCGCGTGAGGCGGCTGACGGTTACGGCCGCCAGGGGTCTGTCCCCGAGGATCAGGACGTAGACGACGGCAGCACCACGCTCGGCAACCATGCCCGCTGCCTCTTCGGGCGAGCGGGCGAGCATCATGTTGTATCCGTAGAAGTAGTTGAGGATCAGGCCGAGTTGGCGTACCAGGTCGGGGCGCACCCCGCCCTGCTCAACGATCAGGCCGAATTCTTCATCGGCAGCGGGGACAGGTAGGTTGTGACTCATAAGACAGTAAACCTAAGGAATCCTGCAATATGTTGCCCCTGGAGATTGGGACACCCCGTAGAGGTCAGAGCTGTTGTTAGAAAGCCGTCGCCAACTGTGCGCCCACCAGGTGATCGGCATCATCGGGTGCATGCGGCCGCCAGTTGAACTGGACGACCCCTTTCACATGCAGGTCGTGGGAAAGGTAGTACTCGAGTCCGGTCTCCACGCGGGTGACGTCATAGTCCCAGGCCGTCCGTGTGCCGTTGCCGTCATCGATCTTGCCGTAGTGGATCCTGCCAGCCCGTGTCGCCCAGTTCAACCCCGAACGCACGCCAACGATGGCCTCTGCGTAACCGCCCATGTTCGTCAGTCCGTCGTCGCCGGCGGCCAGATTCGGCACGTCCCAGTGATTGCGCATCACTTCCGTGGTGAACTCGAAGCGGCCCTTGCTGTAGGCTGCGTCGAGACCCAGCAGCAGTTGTTTGAAATCTTCCACGGCGTGGCCCTGCGGAAAGGCCGGTCCGTCCTCGGCGGCGGCCGCCAGATAGGGGCCCCAGGCGCCCGACAGACCCACCTGCAGACCCATCGATGGTTGGATGCCGACACGGCCCACCAGTTGCGCACCGTCGTTGTTCTTCGCCTCCGGATTCGATACGGCCCCCTTGGTCAGGGCCACGGCGTAGGCGAAGCTCTGCGTCGAGCCGAAGAGCTGCACTCCCGTGTTCCAGCAAGCATCGTAGACCGTCGGCAGACCGCGCGTCTCGTAGGCAGCTGTGGCGGAGTTTCGCCACGCCAGTTGCTGGGCGGCGTTGGCAGGAACACTGTTGCCGCGGACGGAGGAGAAATACTGATACAGCAAGGGTGTGCCGATGAGCGGGTTGAACATGGCAAAGGAGCGCGAGGCGAAACGGCCGTAGGGCGTCGCCATCTTGCCCACCTGCAGGTTCAGCGACGGGTGGCCCCCGACCTGTGACATGAGCACGTAGGCACCCTCCATGTCGAAATGCCCGAGACCTTCGTCCCACAGCACCGTCGTCAGCACGGCGACCCCCTCGGTGAGTTCGGCGTCGGCAAACAAGCGGGCGCGCACCAGATTGAATGGCGACAGCCCTTTCAGCGACTGGTTGATGCGGCTGTCCTGTTCACCCTCTGCCTGCGCCACATCCATCTTGTGGGCAATGTCGAGGTTGCCCGACCACTGGATCTGCGCCGCCGCCGGTGCGACCACGACCCAGCCCACACACAGCACCAACCACCCGATGACCGACTTATTCATCCTCATCCTTTCGCAGTTCAAAGGCGATCTCCGCGACATCGATCTGCTCTGACAGTCCCTTGAAACTCATCGCCTGACACTGACAGACGCGCACGGGTGTCGACAACTGCACCAGCAGCTCTGCCGGCACCAGGATCTGCCCGGGGCCGGCAACCTGCACCAGCCGCGCTCCCAGGTTCACCGTGGCGCCAATGGCGGTATAGTCCATGCGGTTCTGTGCGCCCATGTTGCCCAGAATCGCGGGCCCACAGTTGATGCCCACGCCGATGTGGATCGGCGCCGGATCGGAGGCCTGCTCCTGTTCGGAGGCCTGCTCCTGTTCGGAGGCCTGCTCCTGTTCGACGCGGCGCATAATCCGTTGGGCACAGTCCACGGCGTGATCAAGTGCGCTGGCACCGGTGAACAGCGCCATCATCTCGTCGCCGACGAACTTGTCCACCGAGCCCTCACACTCCTGCACGATCTGGGCCTGGAAGCCGAGGTATCGGTTCAACATGGTGATGACCTCTTCCGGCTGGCGTTTCTCGCTGAACGAGGTAAAACCACGAATATCGGTAAACAACACCGCCAGCTCGTGGCGCGACCCTCCCAGTGGCACATCGCCGCCATCGGTCTGCTGAATCATGTCCAGTGTGTGCGAACCGACGTATTTCATCAACTGCAGTCGCTCACGCAGGTTGCCGATCATGGCGTTGAACGTGTTCGTCAGCAGGCCGATCTCATCGTCGGTTGTGGCCTCAAGTTTGACCGACAGATCCCCTGCCGTTACCTGGTTCATACCACCCACCAGGTTGAGAATCGGCTGGGTCACTCGACGGCCGAGGCCGAAGGCGAGAACGATCGTGATCAGCAGACTCAACAACCCGGTCAGGTAGATGCTGTCGCGCAGATCCGCCAGCAGTTGCAGTTCGCGGGACTTGCGCGCCGTCGCTACGTAGAAGGCCGGCTCGCCGAATCCAAGGGGACTGACGAAGGCGAAGACCTCTTCCCCGGCGAAGCTGGTTTCGAAGACATCGCTGGGCTGCAGGCTGCTGACGACGAGATCGATGCGCGACGCGGAGCGGTCGCCGAAACTGCCAATGTCGCTGGCAACGAGTCCCGGCACGGTGGTATCCACCAGTTTCTTGTCGGACACGAAGGTGATGTCGATTTCCGACTCACCCATCAAGCCGCTGGCGCCATCCTCCTGCGTCAGTCTGGCGCCGAGGGTCAGGGTGCCGATAAGTGTGTCGTAGTTGAGCAGCACGGGTACAGAGGCGACCTGATAGAGGCCTTCTTCGGTATGCCAGAGCTCCGGCAAGCCTTCGTTGGGACGCGCTTCGTCACGCAACGCACGGGCGATGCTCGGGCGATGCGTCAGCTCCTCACCAAAGCGGTCCTCGTTGCCGAACCAGGCCAGCAGTTGACCATCCGCATCGGTAACGATGAGCAGATCGGCGCGCGTCATGACTGCTATGTCACGCACCGCCTGGTAGACGGTAGCCGGGTCCAGCAGGCTGACATTGGCCTTGAAGGTGGCGCTTTCGCCGATCAGGTAGGCTGCGTCCAAAAGGTTTTCGTAGCGCAACCGCTGGACACGCTGGAAGGTCCGTTCGGTCTGGCCGAAGTCGAAGCGCACCTTGCGGAGGATGGCGGCACTCAGTGACGCCGTCACTTGCGTCAACACACCCGTCAGGACCACGGTCGTAAGACCGGCGAGCAGGACGAAGAGTTTGCGGCGGATGGAGAAGGTCACGGGCGTGCGGTCAACGACCGAAGGTGAAAGTTTGCATCAGGGCGGTACCTCCGCCGATGACGACGGTGCGCCGGATTTCGTCGTGTTCGGGGTGATAGGCGTGCAACTCGTAGCGCCCATCTGGCAGCCCGTCGAGTCGAAAGTTGCCCGTCGAATCCGGCTGCGTGAACCACTTCGTGTCGAGCACGAGAACGGTGGCGCTCATCTGCGGATGGATGTCGCAGAAGATTTCCACCATGCCTGGTGTGGCAAAAACCTGATCCACAACAACCCCCGTCGCCCGGCGGCCGATATCGAACTTGGGTGCCAGGCTGAAGACGTTGTGGTAAAAACGGTCCTGGTTGACGAATTCCACTCGCGCCCCCGCCGTGACGGGGAGCACACGCGGCACAAACCTGGCCGCTTGCTGGTCCATGCGCACCGCCGGCGGTGCGTTTGCCATGGGCGACTGAAAATCAAGCGGGTGGGCGCTGATGACGACATCGTCGAAGGGCGACCGTGGCACCACCCGGGCCGGCCCGCTGCGGTCCGGTACCAGTCGGTTGCGATATAGGTTGCCGCGGAAGACCCGCTGCTGCGTTGACGCCGTCGGCAGCGACACGACACCGGCGATGGCACTGGTCTGGGCGTTGCCGGTTCCGGCGGGCAGGCAGAGCGCCGTCGTCAGTAGCAGAATGACGTGAAGCCTGGTCAATTTCATGGCACCGGGCCTGGTATCAGAACGTGAATTGAGTGTTCTGGTAGTCGTCAGGCAACGCCGGCAGACCGCCCGTGAAGGGCACACGGGTGCCGCTTTCACAACTGTGATAGAATGCCAACCCCAGGCCGACGTTTTCCAGACCGTTGCGGCCACTGTTCTCCGGTTCGTCGATGTCACCGTGGATCGCCGCCAGCAGGTCCTCCAACTCGACGGTATAGGGGTTGTTCACTTCAGCGGCGACTTCTTCCGGCTCCTCCGCCTCGGGCCGGTACAGCAGCACGGGCTGGCCCCATCGATCAAAACGCAGGCCCCCCTCGGTACCACCGATCCAATAGCCCCTGGAGGGTACACCGACGGCACTGCCAGTCCGCGCCGTCACCAGAGCCCCGGATTCGAAGCGAATGATGCCCTGCACCATTTGCGGAGACAGATAGCCGTCATACGCCTGATTTCCCGAGATGTCAGCACTGACGGCGGCGACCGTGCCGAAGACGGAGCGGGTGCAATCGAGTTCGTGAATGAACCCTTCCAACACGCTGCCACCGGAATTGCGGGGATCCTCGCGCCAGTGACCCGTCCAGCGGGCGTCATCGCCCGCACGCCGGGGTTTGGCCGCGCTGGTGCGGTCAAAGCTTCCTGACACGGGGGTGCCGATGACGCCTTCGGCGACGAGTCGACGCACCGTGCGGAAAGTGCCGAAAAAGCGAATCGTGTGACCGATCGCCAGCTGCACCCCCGCCGTGGCACAGGCGTCCATCATATCCTGACACTCTCTCAGGTTGAGTGCCATCGGCTTCTCACACATGATGTGTTTGCCTGCCGCAGCGGCACGCCGGACCAGATCCGGGTGGCTGGTCGTCGGCGTGCAGATGACGACAATGTCGATGTCACTGCCAAACAGTTCGTCCAGGTCTGTCACGGCCCGGGCCCCCGCCTCGGCGGCGCGCTGCGCCGCCGCCTCGGCATTCAGATCAAAGGCAACTTCGATCCGGCTGTCCGCTTGTTCGGCGACGGCCTTGATCCAGGTGCCAGCAATGTTGCCGCAACCGATGAGTCCGATCTTATGTTCCATATTCGCCCGCCTCAGGAATGACTATATCTTTGGCGCCGATCTGTAACCTACGTCTCCTGACCCTTCCCCGCCACGACGAGGCGTCCCTTGCCTTCCGACCTCGACAAGGCCCTGGCCGAAGCGCTGGCCAATGTCGACGAGATCTTCACGCGCTACGATGAGGCGGCAGCGGAGCTGATTCGCATCGCCCGCCTCGATGGTCACTTCGCCGGCCGCCAGACAGCGGACCTGTTGTGGCCGCCCTGTCGCGACAGCGACGGCGCCGCCATCGGTACCGAGGGGCTCGAGCGGCGCGCCGACCTGATCGCCGAGATTCACGACGGCATCCCGCCTCGACGCAATCACCGCCTCGTCGACGCCCATGACCGGTACTCGACGTTGCGCCCGGCCTATCTGCGGGCGTTGCGGCTGTTTCTGCAGGTGCAGCGGCAGTTCATTGCGGCCGAGGCCGGCGACGAACGACAGTTCAGCGACCTCTACAGCGTCGTCTATCTCGAGGCGCTGGCACGGGAAAACCCCGTGCCCCTGGACGACGGTGAGGCGGCCCTTGTCGAATTCAAGGTGGCCCGCACGCCGCTGGCTCATGCTGCAGCCATCGTCGACAAGATCCGCCCGGGCGCCGACGCCGAGGACCCGCGGTGGTCCGTGGACTACCACTGGGATCTGGATGGCGCCGAGGGCAACGGGTCGCTGCGGCAGCTGCTGACCGAGGTCGCCGAGTCTGTCGTGGATTTCCTGGCCGCCGGTGAGCATCTGGCGATCCGCTACAACACCTTCAGCAACTTCATCTGGTTCGGCATTTCCGTGTGGAAAGCCGTGACCGAGATCGAACTGCTTGCCAGCCGTCTGCGGGGCCGGGCGCGGGACGCCTGGGTCGACAAGCTGGAACAGTACCTGCGCCTGGCCCAGGGCCTGCTGCTCAAGTTCCTGCAGGCGCATCTGGAGGATCCGGCGCAGATCCGTCCTACCGATTACTGGTACGGCCAGCAGTACAGTTACCTGACGCGGGATATGATCGACCTGACACGGGAGCTGGTGCGCAACGGCGAACGCTTGCGGGCACGGTATGGACCCGAGTTGCCCGCCGTCGAAGTGCCGCCCCTGTTGCGAGGTGCTTCCGTGGGCGCCTTCCACGAGTACAGCCACGTCGGGCGCCGGGGTTCGGTCTCACCCTGGGTGCGCCGGGGACGGCTGTTGAAGTGGGTGGGGACGTTCCGCACCACGGCGGCGAAGAAAAAGAGACTACGGCACGCCCGTATGTCCGATGCCGAACGTCGCGCCGCCGCCTGGCAGGTGAACCTCGCCTGGGCGGAGGCCACGTTGCGGACCTTCGACATCGATGTGACCGTCACCATCGATCCAGCTTTTGCTGAGGTTGCTCGGGAGCTGGACCTGCGTCCGGGGGCCGGTCGCAAGGTGGTGTTCTTTCCCACGCACCAGAGCCTGCTCGATCACCCGGTGATGTATCACGTACTGCAATCCCCCGAACTGCTGCAGGCCATGGGCTGGTCGGCCACGGTGCCCTGTTGCCTGCTGTCACGGGCTCGACTGATGCAGGCCACGGCCATTCGCGTTGGCGGGCGCGAGATCTCTCTCATCGGCCTGTCGCCGGCCGAAATCGATCGTGTGCAGGAGGAGGTCGATGGCTATGTCATCCTCGGGCAGGATGACACGGGATCGCCGATCAAGCGTTTTGCCCAGATCCTCAACGATCGCCCCGGGGTTGTCTATGGCGGCGGCACTACATCAGCCTTCGATCTGCAGGTGCTGCCCATGCAGCACGCGCTGTTTGCCCATCTGCCCCAGGACACCGTGTTCATTCCGGTCGCCTTCCGCGGCATCCATTCGTTGTGGCCGAAGTCGCCGCGCAACAATCTCGATGTCAGTCCCGGCTGCGTGGACGTCTTTATTTCCCCGCCGATTCCAGGCGAAACAACGCTGCTGCCACGCAAACGCGCCTTGCGCACACAGCTGGAACCGGCGACGCTCTTTCAGGCAATTCACATCGCCTCGCTCCTGGACCCGACCAACCCACCGACTTCACAGGAAACACGCCCATCATGACGATTCAGTTCTATACCTGGCTCCATCTGGCCGGCATCGGCCTCGTACTTCTGGCCACCGGTGGCCTGGCCCAGGGCCGCGATGCGGGGCGCAAGCTGCTGACCATCGCCCACGGGGTTGGCCTGCTGCTGATCCTCGTTGGTGGGTTCGGCCTGCTCGCCCGCTATGCCATTCACTGGCCGTGGCCCAGCTGGGTCTTCGTCAAGATCATCATCTGGCTGGCCTTCGGCGCCAGTCTCGGACTGCTGAAGCGTCTGCCACATCTGCAGACGCCGATCTGGTGGGCCGCATGGGTGCTGTTCCTCATTGCCGCCTACCTTGGCGTACATCACGGACTCAGCGCCACCGTCTAGTGGACATCAAAACGTCTAGCCGGCGCTGAAGCAGGCGCTCAGGTCCACACCAAAACCGGGCCCTGCACCGGCCAGGCGCGCCCGTCCCCCATCCAGTTCGCGGCCCCCGACCCATTCCATCCAGGGGCGACCACTCTCGGCCAGGGGCACGCCCGCCTCCAGCGACAGGATGGCATGCAGGCCGAACACCTCTGACCCGCGGTGCGGCACAACCCGCACCTGATGGGTCTGCGCCAGAGCGTAGATCTGGCACAGTTGTGTCAGACCACCACACCAGCAGATGTCGGGCTGGTAGATGTGATGACAGCCACGTGCCAGCAGGTCGGCAAAGCCCCGCGCCGTGAACTCGTGCTCACCACCGGCGATGGGAATGGGTGAGCGCTCCGTGAGCCAGGCGTAGCCATCGAGGTCATCCGCCGGCAGCGGCTCCTCCAGCCAACCCAGGTCGTATTCGACCAGCGCCTGCGCCACATCCAGTACGGCTTGTTCATCGGCCCACGCCATGCCGGCATCGGCCATCAAAACGACATCTGCCCCCACACGCCCACGTACGTCGCGCACAACCCGGACCACGTGGTCGGCGTCCCCCGGCAGTGCGAAGCCTCCCAGAGCCAGCTTGATGACGCTGTAGCTCTCGCCAAGAGCCCGGTCGATGCCGACACCGGGATCATCTCCGGCCATGCCGACGGTGGCGTAGGCGACGACATCCGCCGCCGGTGTCGGGGCCAGCAATTGCGCCACAGACACGCCCGCCGCTTTGCCGCGCAGGTCCCACAGGGCCAGATCAACGCCGCTGAGGGCCATGATCGCCAAACCCTTGCGACCATAGGCCAGCATCGCCCGGTACTGCTGCTCCCACAGCTGTTCGATCGGCCCCGCATCCGCCCCGAGCAGCAGCGGCCGCAGTTCCTGTTCGATGACATGCGCTGCGGCGGCGCCGCCACCGCCGATGCCGAAACCGGTGAGACCGGCGTCGGTGTCGACGGCGACAACGATCTGACCCATCGAACCCCGCCAGCCCGTGGGCATACCCGCCGGCCGGGGTTGTGTGACGCGCACGTCTGTGATCTTCATGGGACGCTCCTTTTTCTTTCCGCGACGGGCAATGTCGCTCGTAGGGGGGCGCCGGTCCCCATTGAGTTGGTGTCGACGAAATGGTCGAACGGATCTGCGCCACTACCACCCGCTCAGAGGAAACGCCCCACGGCACGTTTCTTGCATTATTGTATGCAGAGACCTGGAAAGCATCGAGGGGACCCCATGCGTACGACACTGATCATCGCCACCTTGCTTGCCACCGCCGCCGCGGTGCTGGCTGACGATTCGACCGCCGTCGCTGTCGTTGGCTACGTCGACGCCGACGGCGACGGCCGCAATGACCGCTTCCGCGATGCCGATGGCGATGGCCGCAACGACGTCACGCAGCAGGCCTATGCACATCACTTTCCCTTCAACGACGCAGATGGTGATGGCCGCAACGATCACTTCCGCGATGCTGATGGTGATGGTATCAACGACCTCGATGGGCGCACCATCGACGCCGATGAGGACGGTGTCTGTGACAACGTCCTGGATGCGGACGCCGACGGCCGCAACGACATCACCGGTGTCGAGGTGCGCGACGGCCTGGATGGCTGGCGCTTCGGCCGCATCGACGAAGGCGCCGGCATGGAGGTCAACCGGTTCATGGATCGCGACGGCGACGGCATGCACGACCTCTGGGCGGACAACGACCGACGCGGCGCTGTGGATCTGTTCATTGATGAAGACGGCGACGGCATCGCCGACGGCCGCGCCCTGCGCGGTGGCATGGACGCCCTCCATGGTCTGGGCACGTTGCGCGTGCAGGGCCGACGCATGCCGCGAGATGAAATGCCCCGTCGTGGCGATGACGATGACGACGACCACGGTCCCATGCGTGGCCACGGGCGCGGCAAGTGATGGATACGCCACGACGGCCGCGCCTCGCCCATGTCGCCACAGTTGTCCTGGTCCTGTTCGCCGGCAACGTCCGGGCCAACGCGGCCAGTCCCGTGACGTTGCGTGCGTACACAACCACGGCGTGGACCAACAATCTCTTCCAGAGCCAGAGTGAGCGCAGCGAGAAGATCCAGCAACTGGCCTTCGATGCGGACCTCGGTGGCGCCGGTATGGCTGGCTACTACACCGGTCGCGTCGACCTCTATGGCGACTACGAGGATCTCTTCACGCAGACCCATACCGTGGGCCTGACTTCATCCCGCACCGGCGGCAGCCACCAGCGGCTCACGGGCGACCTGCAGGCGACGCTGCGTGCGAGCCGGGCCGCCTACAACTACCGGGAGTACCTGGAAATGCGCGCCACGGTTGCATTTCGGCGCTACTTGCGGCCGACGCTGATGCTCCGCGGCCACACCGGGCTGGCCCTGCGCAACTATCAACACGCCGGCGATTTCAGCTATGTCGAGCCCACGGCCTGGGCGGAGATCAGCCGCTTTCTAGCGTCGGGTACAACCTTCGTTGCCGGTACCGAGGCCGGCGTCAAGGCGTACGTGCGCAACAGCACGGCGGACTCCACATCGGTCTGGTCCCGCTCCAGCGGCTCGGGTTCGCAGATCCTGGCCTCGATGTGGCTGAAGGTGGCCCAGTCTCTGGGCGCTGGCACGGGCCTGCAGCTGCGGTACTCGCTGCGGTCCCTGTGGACGGGCCAGTCGCGCTATCGTCAGGCGGACGACTACGAGCCAGTTGATGAGTTGTTCGATGACGACTATGGTCACGACGGGCCAGCGTTGCGCATGACCCTGAAGCATTTGCGCCGCCGTTTCGAAGCGGTTCTCATCGGCGAGGCGGCCAGACGACACTACGAGGGTCGCCCCGCCCTTGATCTGGATGGGCTGCCCCTGGGCGAAACAAGAAGCGACCGGCGAACCAGCCTGCGCCTGCGCCTGTCCCGCGAGATCCATGCGCCGGCGCCGGCAACCGATGCGGCGCTGAAGTTCGACGCGTCCGTGGGCTCCGTGTCCTCCAACGATCCCTTCTATGACACATCGATGCGCCTGCTGTCGCTGACGCTGGAGGTCGGCTTCTGACACGGGACGCTCGCCGACCCGCTGGTGCGCCCATCCGTAGCCGGCCCCGAACTCTGCGCCTGCGCTACCTGGCCGCCCTCGGCGCCGTGCTGGTGGCGCTGCTGGCAGCGCTGGCCTTCAACGAACTGCGTGCCGCGCGCCGCGTGATCGCTGACGCCATGGAGGTGGGTTCCTCCCTCCTGGTCGAGACCATCGCCCGCGCCGGCGAGAACGCGATCCGTGCCGATGCTCAGGTCAAGGGAGTAACGGCCGATCGGCTCATGGGCCACGCACGTCTGCTGCGTGAACTCGACGGCGTGCAGCCGCTGTCAGACTCGATTCTGGTGCGCCTGGCCCGAGAGACCGGACTGTACAAAATCGAAACATTCACCGCCGCCGGTCTGCGCCAGGCGTCCAGCGATCCTGCTGCTCCGCTGGGAGAATCCGGCGACCCACCGGCGGGCATCACCGAGTTACTGGCAGGTGCCGAGGAGGCGATCATCGGTTCCCGGGAGGCGGGCCTGGCCGCGGGTGAGCGTTATTCCGTTGGTGTGCGCCGTCAGGGCGGGGGCGCCATCGTCGCGACGATCGATGCGGCCCAGATGCTTGCCTTCCGGCGGGATGCCGGCATCGGCCGCTTGATGCAGGACATCGGTGAACGCGATGACATCGCCTACCTGGTGTTGCAGGACCGGCAAGGCGTCGTGCTCGCCTCGCGCGGCGTCGTGGCCATGACACGCCTCGTCGGTGACCCGTTTCTGCAAGCCGCCCTCGAGACCGACGGAGCACGCTCCCGCTGGGTGGAGGGGGAGACGGCGGACCTCTTCGAGACGGTCCTGCCCTTCCGCGTCGATACGGACTACCGTGGTCTGATCCGTATAGGCCTGGTCGCCGATGCCATGACCGTCGCCGAGGCCCGCAGCCGCCGGCGGCTGGCCATCTGGGCCGGACTGTTGGCCGTCGTCGGTGTCGGCCTGGTGGCGCTGATCACCATCCGCCAGAACTACGTGCTGCTCAACGAGGCCCATACGCGGATCCAGACCACTTCCAGTCGCCTTCTCGAGGATATGGCCGATGCCGTCGTCGCCGTCGATGCCGACGGCCGCATCTCTTTGTGGAATCGGGCGGCGGAAGTCCTCTTTGGCGTCGATGCCGTTGCCGCCCTTGGCGCCGGCGCCGGTGAGACGATGGGGCAACTGGGCCACTTTCTGGAGAGCACACTCGCCGATGGCCGTGAACTGCGCGGGGAGGCCTGCCAGAGCCGGACTCGCAGTGGACGTGCTGTGGATCTGTCCGTGTCCTTGTCGCTACTGCCGGGCGGTCCGGACGCACTGCAGACAGCGGTTGCCGTGATTCAGGACCTCAGTGAAAGACGTGCGCTCGAAGCCAACCTGCACCGTCGGGAACGGCTGTCAGCCATGGGCGAACTGGCGGCGGGTGTCGCCCACGAGGTGCGCAACCCGCTCAACGCGATCGCCGTCATCGCCCAGCGACTGCAGCGGGAGTTCACGCCTACCACCGACACCGGGGAATACACTCAACTCATCGGCACCGTCCGTGACGAGGTGGGGCGCGTCAATGACATCGTCCGCCAGTTTCTCGAACTGTCGCGTCCCCCGGCGCTGCAATCTGTAGATACCGATCTGGAGGCCCTGCTTGTCGAAACCGCGCGTCTTGCCCGTCACAGTGGCGGCGAGCGTGGTGTGCCCGTCGAAGTCGATGTCGCCGGCGTCGGTCACGCCTGTATCGATGGCGCCCAACTGCGTCAGGCGGTGCTCAACCTTCTGGTCAATGCGATCGATGCCGTCGCCAGCATGACACACGATCGGGGAGGGTCGCGCGGCGTCCATCTACAGGGGCGGCGTACGGACCATGGTGTCCTCATTGCTGTTAGCGACGATGGCCCTGGCATCGCTCCGGGGGAACGCGAACGCATTTTTGACCTGTACTACACCACCAAATCCACCGGTACCGGACTCGGTTTGGCCCTCGTGCAGCGCATCGTTGCCGAACACGGTGGTCGCGTCGACGTCGACACCGAACTCGGCCGGGGCAGTACTTTCACCATTCATCTGCCTCTTACGCCCGGTACCGATGCATGAACGACGACAACCCACAGCGCCGCGAGACACTGCTCATCATCGATGATGAAGCCCCGCAGCGTGATGCCCTGGCCGGCTACCTGCGCAAGCGCGGCTTTCAGGTCCACGTGGCCGACTCCGGTAGCGCCGGTCTTGCCATACTCGACAAAGAGGTGATCGATCTCATCCTCACCGATTTCCGCATGCCGGGTATGGATGGCATGGCGGTCCTGGAGGCGGCGCGCCAGCGCAACCCCGACATCGAGGTCGTGCTGGTCACCGCCTACGGCAGCGTCACGGGAGCCGTCGATGCCATGCGGGAGGGCGCCTTTCACTATCTCGAGAAGCCCGTCGATCTCGATGCCCTCGACGTCATTGTCGAGCGCGCCCTCGAGCGCCACCACCTGGTGTCTGAGAACCGGCAGATGAAAGCGCGTCTTGCCGAAGGCCAGCAGGGGGGCCGCCTGGAGGGGATCATCGCCGCCGATCCAGTCATGGAACTGGCCCTGAATTCGGCGGCCCGCGCCGCGGCGAGCCATGCAACCGTCCTCATCCTGGGCGAAAGCGGAACCGGCAAGGAACTGGTTGCCAGAGCGGTACACGCCGCCAGTCCGCGTCGCGGCGGGCCCTTTGTGCCCGTCAACTGCGCCGCCCTCAGTGAGAGCCTGATGGAGAGTGAACTCTTCGGCCACGAGAAGGGCGCCTTTACCGGCGCCGCCGCCTTGCACAAGGGACGCTTCGAACAGGCTGAAGGCGGCACTCTGTTCATCGATGAGGTTGGCGAGATTCCACCGTCGGCCCAGATCAAGCTGCTGCGAGTCCTGCAGGAGCGCCTCGTGGAGCGAGTCGGCGGCACCCGGGCAGTGCCCGTCGACGTGCGCGTCGTCGCCGCCACACACCGCGACCTGCGTCAGATGACACGCGACGGGACCTTCCGCGAGGATCTCTACTATCGGCTGAATGTTGTCACCGTGTCGCTGCCGCCGCTGCGCCACCGACGACGCGACATCCCGGTCCTCATCGACAGCTTCCTGGCCCGCTACAGCGCCGAGAACGGAAAACCCCTGGCAGGACTGTCACGGGAGGCCATGGATGCGTTGATGCGCTACGACTATCCCGGCAATGTTCGCGAGTTGCAGAACATCCTTGAGCGAGCCATCGTCATGGCCCGGGAGCCGCAGCTATCAACGCGCGACCTGCCACCAGAGGTGCTCGCCGGTGGCGCCGACGGTGGGATCGAGACCCCCACTGCTGGCGGTGACGTCTCGTCTGACGCCATCCATCTGCCGGATCAGGTCGAGGCGCTGGAGCGGCAGGCCATCCATGACGCTCTGCAAAGAACCGGCGGTATTCAGAGCCGGGCCGCCGAGTTGCTCGGCCTCACAGAGCGCAACCTCCGTTACAAACTGAGGAAGTACGGGCTGAAGTAGCCCCCGAACCGGCGGCTTCGACGTTTTCGTCGAAATCCTCGACCGGTTCGTCGACGCCACCGACTCACGTCGGCATGGCGGCTCACGGCCGTGTCTGGTAAAATCATTACAACTGACTGTAATCGTGGAGTTTACAGGGTTTGCAGAAGGCCCGATGAGGTCCTGGCACGACCCTTGCGATAGGGGGAGTGACGCAAGTCCTGCCGGCCATCAAGCCGGCGCCACTCCCACCGCTGGAGGCACTCCATGACACGTTTCGCTCTCTCTCTCAGCGCCGTCGCCCTGCTCGCCGGTGCCGCGATCGCCCAACCCCCGGAGGCTCTCGAGTCCATGCAGACCCCGGTTTTCAACGACATCGATGGCGATGGTATCCTCAATCATAACGATGCGGACTTTGTCCGCTTCAGCATGGGTGTCGGTCATGGTCCGCGCGAATTCATCGACGCCGACGGTGATGGCATCAACGATCTGGCGCCGGATACGGATGGCGACGGCATCGCCAATCATCTCGACGACGACTTCATGCGGCCCGGTTCTGGCGGCATGGGGCATGGCCCCCGGGGCTTTGTCGATGAGGACGGCGACGGCATCAACGACCTGGGTCCGGATGCAGACGGGGACGGCATCATGAACCACGGCGGCTTCACAAGTGGAGCCCGGGCAGCCATGGGGCGTGGTCGCCAGAGCGGTAGCGGCGGTCCCGGCGTCAATGATCTGGCTCCGGATCATGACGCGGATGGCATCGCCAATCATCTCGATGCGGACTACGAGCGGCCGAGTATCAGCCGCGCCAGCGGTCGGGGGATGCACAGCCGCCGATAGGCAGCACGGAAGACTTGATAAAGAGATTTGGGCGGTCGGAGAGCTACTCCGACCGCCCTTTCTTTGTCCGGACGTCGATTGCGCGACTGCGGTCGGGTTGGTATCTCTGGAACTCCTCCTGCCTGCGAGATCCTATGCCCATGAACAACCCACTTGGCGCCATCGACGTACTGCTCATCGGGGGCCGTGGCAACATCGGCGCCGGTCTGCGGACCTACCTGCCGCGGC
>CALFPI010000410.1 GCA_937919035.1 uncultured Gemmatimonadaceae bacterium | reverse complement strand
ATGCGCCGAACCCGTGCCTGGTAGGCAAGAGCCTGTTTACGTGTGCGTACGCCGGCCAGCAGCTGGCGGCGTTGTTCGCGCAGGTCGCGCGCGCGACCGACGATGTCATCGAGCACCATGTGCCCGTATCCATTGCGGCTCATCCTCCCGCGCCTCCTGATCTGGTGTCGGGTGCAAGTCCCGGAACAAATCGACTCATGCCATGGGCATAGCCAAAGCCAAAGTGTCAGCAGCCGCAAAGACCCGCATGACCATGTCTTGACTCAATTGACATATCGATGGGGACTGGCGTTCATATCAGCCACCTTCCCCTGCCACGGAGAGCCCCCCATGACTGAGACTGCAAGACTGACCCTGGGCGACAGGACGATCGACCTGCCCGTCATCGTCGGCAGTGAGAACGAGCGCGCCATCGACATCAGCCAACTGCGCAAAGAGACCGGCTACATCACCCTGGATGAAGGGTATGGTAACACCGGCGCCTGCATGAGTGCCATCACCTACATCGACGGTGACAAGGGTATTCTGCGTTATCGCGGCATACCGATCGAGGACCTGGCAGAGCACAGTTCCTTCGTCGAGGTTGCCTACCTGCTGATCTGGGGCAAGTTGCCGAACCGGCCGGAACTGGAAAGCTTCAAGCAACTGATGGCGAAGCACTCGTTTCTGCGCGAGCAGCTGCGCCACCATTTCGAGGCCTTTCCGCCGGGGTCGCCACCCATGGCGGTACTGTCAGCGGTGCTCAACTCGATGGCCTGCTTCTACCCGGAGCTGTTGGAGTCTGAGGATGTCGACATCTTCCAGGAGGGTGCCGCGCGCATTCTGTCGAAGGTCCGTACGATCGCTGCGTACTCGTACAAACATGACATGGGCCACTACCTGGTCTATCCGCACCCGGAAAAGAGCTTCTGCGAGAACTTTCTGCACATGATGTTCTCCGAACCCTACAAGGACTATGAACCCGATCCGGCGCTGGTTCGGGCTCTCGACGTGCTGCTGCTGCTGCACGCCGACCACGAACAGAACTGCTCGACGTCGACGGTGCGCATGGTCGGCAGTTCCGGCGCCAACCTGTTCGCATCGGTTTCAGCGGGTGTGTCGGCGCTCTGGGGGCCTTTGCACGGCGGTGCCAATGTTGCAGTGGTGCAAATGCTCGAAACCATTCTCAACCAGGGCATGTCGGTCAAGGATTATGTCGAGCAGGTGAAGAACAAGAAGGAAGGCATTCGGCTCATGGGCTTCGGCCACCGGGTCTACAAGAACTTTGATCCACGCGCCAAGATCATCAAGACACAGGCAGAGGCCGTGTTGAAGAAGATCCATCGAGACGATCCATTGCTGGCTATCGCCGAAGAACTCGAGGGCGTCGCGTTGGACGATGACTACTTCAAGGAACGCAGCCTCTATCCCAACGTGGACTTCTACTCCGGCGTCATCCTGCGGGCCCTCGGCATCCCCACTGCCATGTTTACGGTGATGTTTGCCATTGGCCGCATGCCGGGCTGGATCGCCCAGTGGTACGAAGATCGTTTCATCACCAAGGGGCGTATTCAGCGTCCACGCCAGGTCTATACGGGGCCGACGGAACTTTGTTACGTTCCGCTCGAGGCCCGGGACTGAAGCTGCGAACGCCGGTGCCAGCCCGGTAGCCAGCACCGCCTCATAGGGCTGTCACAGTAGCGCCATCCTCTCATCCTGTCGCGCTGATCGCCGACGCGGCTCTGCTGTGCCAGAGCGTCGGCGATCCCTGCCACGGCCTCGGCGCCGACCTCGCCACACGCCCCTTCCGGGCGTATGTGACGAGAAGGGATGGCCATCTCCGCTATCTGCACATCCATCAGAACGACGTCAAAGTCCTCAGCCGCGCAGCAGGGCTGAGGTGGTGGAGAACTCCCATCCGACAAGATGCCTGTCAGGCTGTGAGGAGGCTTATCTTTGGTCCGACGCCTCTGGCCAGGACCGGCGGATGCAGCGTCTCATTTGACCATCGCGCAGGCTCCGGTATCTTGACCATTGAGTTCACAATCGGCAGAGAATGGGGGACATCATGGCTGTTCGCATCGATGCCAAGAACACGAAACTGTCTGACCCGACCAAGGAACACATCGAAAACGTGTGCGCGAAGTTCAGTCAGTTCTACGACCGTATTGTCGATACCGAGGTCATCGTTGATACGCAGGCCAAACACAAACCGGCCAACACGGTGGAAATCATCGTCAAGGTCCCAGGCCAGCGCATCGTCGGCAAGGGAGAGACCGACGACCCCAATCTATTCAAGGCGATCGACGAGGCTGCGGGCCACGTAGAGCGTCAGTTGCAGAAGTATCACGACAAACAATCAGAGCACCGATAGGAAATTGGCCGACCCGATGATTGCTGGCGTTCCCACCGAACTGTACCCGGGGGAGCGCCGCGTAGCGCTTGTCCCCGATGTTGCGCGCACCTTGAAGGACAAAGGTGTGCAGGTCGTTGTGCAGGCGGGCGCGGGCGCCCTCGCGGGCTATCCCGACACCGCTTTTGTCGCAGCGGGTGCCGAGATCGAAGCGGATCGTGCGCAGGTGTTTGCCCGGTCCGACGTGATCCTGCAGGTCCGTACTCATGGGGCTGACGCCGCCGGTGCCGCAGATCTGCCGCTGTTGCGTGGCGACCAGGCGGTGATCGGTTTCGCCGACGCTCTCGATGCTGGACCCGGTCTGCAGGCTTTGGCGGATGCCGGCGTCTGCCTGTTCGCCATGGAGATGATGCCACGGATTACCCGGGCGCAGAGCATGGACGCCCTGTCCTCAATGGCGACCATCGCCGGCTACAAGGCGGTGCTGATGGCGGCGTCGGAACTGCCGCGCATCTTTCCGTTGATGATGACGGCTGCTGGCACACTGGCACCGGCGAAGGTGCTCGTCATTGGTGCCGGCGTTGCCGGACTGCAGGCGATCGCCTCGTCCCGTCGACTGGGTGCGCGCGTTTCGGCCTACGATGTGCGTCCCGCCGTCAAGGAACAGGTAAAGTCGCTGGGCGCCGATTTTGTCGAACTCGATCTCGACACGGGTGATGCCGAAGACGCCGGTGGCTACGCACGGGTCCAGGATGAGGCGTTCTACACCAGGCAACGCGAGGAACTTGGCAAGGTTGTCGCCGATTCCGACGTCGTCATCACCACGGCGGCCATCCCCGGCCAGAAGTCACCGCTGCTGATCACCGCCACCGCGGTGCGCGCCATGCGAGCCGGTGCCATCATTATCGATCTGGCCGCCGAGCGGGGTGGTAACTGCGAACTGACACGCGCCGAAGAGGTTGTGCACGAGGGTGGCGCGACGATTCTGGGACCGACCAACCTGCCAGCTACCGTGCCGGGTCACGCCAGTCAGATGTACGCCCACAATATCAGCACGTTCCTGCTGCACTTGCGTGACAAGGACAGCGGCGTGCTGCAGATCAACATGGATGACGAAATCACATCGGGTACTCTGGTAACCCGTGGTGGTGCCATTGTGCACCCACGACTGCTAGCAACGAAAGGCTGACATGGAAACCCTGGTCGCCGCGCTGACCGTATTTGTGCTGGCGGTGTTCGTCGGATTTGAGATCATCAACAAGATCCCGCCAACGCTGCATACGCCACTCATGTCGGGTTCCAACGCCATTTCAGGGGTCACCCTGATCGGCGCACTCCTGTCGGCGGGCGCGCAGCATACCGAATTGACAACGTGGCTGGGTTTCACCGCAGTCGTCTTCGCCACGGTCAACGTCGTTGGCGGCTTTATGGTGACCAACCGCATGCTCAGCATGTTCCGACGGAAATAGGCGCCCAGTGAGCCCGACTTTCATCAACTTCGCGTACCTCGTTGCTGCGACGCTGTTCATCTGGGGCCTGAAGGGCCTGACCCATCCGCGGACCGCGGTGCAGGGCAATCGTTACGGCGCGTTGGCCATGTTTATCGCCGTGGCAGCGACACTGCTGGATCAGCAGATCCTGTCCTTTGAATGGATCCTGCTCGGTGTTGTCATCGGCGGCCTGATCGGTGCCGCGCTAGCGGCGAAGATCGCCATGACGGACATGCCCCAGCTGGTGGCCCTGTTCAATGGCTTCGGCGGTGGTGCCTCGGTACTGGTTGCCGGTGCCGCCCTGCTGGAGGCGGGCATGCCGACGACGGCCGCCGCGACAAACACCTTCACCGTCGCCACCGCTGCTTCGGGGATCATCGGTGCAGTAACCTTCTCCGGCAGCATCATTGCCTTTGCCAAGCTGCAGGAACTGATGTCGGGCAATCCGATCATGTTCCCGGGGCAGAAAATTCTCAATGCCCTTGTGGCGTTGGCCAGCGTAGCTCTGGGTGGCTGGATCGTAGTCGATCCTGCAGCGGTTGAGCCCTACTGGGTCATGACGGCAGCAGCGTTCCTGCTTGGCATTCTCATCGTCATCCCCATCGGTGGCGCAGATATGCCGGTGATCATTGCCTTTCTGAATGCGGCATCGGGGTTGGCAGCAGCAGCGACCGGCTTTGTGCTGGGCAACAACATTCTCATCGTCGCCGGTTCCCTTGTGGGTGCCTCGGGGCTCATCCTGACGCAGATCATGTGCAAGGCCATGAACCGCTCCCTGGGCAACGTGTTCTTCGGTGGCGTGGGGGGCACAGTCGTTGTGGGTGCGGGCAACGAGATCTACGAAGGCAAGATCAAGTCCACATCGGCGGAAGAGGTGGCCATGTTGTTCGATGTGGCCAAGCGTGTCGTGATCGTTCCTGGGTATGGCATGGCTGTAGCCCAGGCGCAGCATGCCGTACGTGACATGGCCAACATTCTTGAGAGCCGAGGCATCGAGGTCGAATACGCCATTCATCCGGTGGCAGGGCGCATGCCGGGCCACATGAACGTGTTGCTTGCCGAAGCGGAAGTCCCGTACGAGAAGCTGAAGGAAATGGTTCACATCAACCCGACTTTCGATCAGACCGATGTGGCCCTTGTCATCGGCGCCAACGACGTTGTCAATCCACTGGCACGCGAAGATAACTCGGGACCGATCTCGGGTATGCCCATTCTCGACGTGGACAAAGCGCGCACCGTTGTTGTGATCAAGCGCAGTCTGAGCCCAGGATTCGCCGGCATCGCCAATCCACTGTTCTCCGCCGACAATACGCTGATGTACTTTGCCAGCGCCAAGGAGGCGATTCTCGATCTGGTGGCGGCGCTGAAAGAGGGCTGAGAACACCGCCCCGCCGTCGTTCCGATCGGTCCCGAGTCCGAGCCTAGTCCCGAGTCTGGTCCCGAGTCTGGACCGCTGATCCGCGCCCGTCTTGACATGCGCTGGAGCCGGCGCTATCTAGTGGTGTTTTTCATAACCGGCACGCGATACCCTAGCCCTAGGCCTGCTCGTGAACGCCAATCGTCTCTGCTCGTGGGGACTGCTGTTTGTTGCCCTGGTGCTGGCAACACCCGGCGCCGGGGAACTGCTGCTGGTCCCCACGCCCACCAAAAAACTCAATCAGGCCCGCAAGATTCTTGATGCCGCGGACGTGCACGTCATGCTGGCGCTCGGCTACCAATTGGCGCCGGAGCTGATCAGCAGTGCCCAGTTGTCGCAGCGTCGCGGCCTCGACGGGGTTCGCGTCTACGTTGCCGGCCAGGACAAAGTCGAACTGGGTGTTACCGCAACACTGAGCGGTACCTTCGAGATCATCGTCTACCGCGTCGGGGAGGGAGGTCTGACGGCAATTGAGGCCGGGCTGCGAGCGCTGGTAGGCCAGGCACAGAGGGCGGCTTCCGTCCCCGCCGAACCGGATCTTGGCTACGAGATGCTGCGCCTGGGCCACATGGAGGCGGATCGGGCGGTAGCCTTGCTCAAGGCATTGGGGTACCACTCGGTCGAGTTCAGTACCAAGGGTTCCGGGGGCGAGCAGATTTTTGATGTTGTCAGTGGCCGCACGCCCAAACTGCCATGGGTGGTCAAGGTTGCCAACGCGTCAAAGACCAGCCTCATGGAGTTGGACCCGAGCTCCAAGTCCTCGACGTCCCGCACCAGTTCGTCCTCATCCAAGGGTATGATTGAAGGGTCTTTGCAACTGGGGGGCTCACACCTGCATTCGGCCACATCGGGGTCGCCGGAGGAACGGCTCCTCATCGTTTACGACCGCGATGACCCCGAAGCCCTCGAGACCCTGGTCAACCTGCTGCAGACGCACATCGATGTGCCCGCCCAGCAGATCGTCATCGAGGCCCTGGTGATCGAGGTGAATTCCTCCCACCTCAATGATCTTGGCTTTGAGTGGCGCTCCTCAACCGGGGGCACCAGTGCCAGCTTTGAACGCTCGGAGGGAACGGGCACGCGGCAGGGCTCCTTTATCTTTTCGCCGGATGCGTTCACTGATTTCAACGCCTTTCGTGGGTCCATCGAGGCTCTCGAAGAGACGGGGGACGCCGAGATCCTGTCGAGCCCGTCCGTACTTGTGCTCAACGACCGCCAGGCGCGGATCCAGGTGGGCCGCCAGATTCCGGTGTCGCGCACCACGGCAACGAACAACGCGACCGTCAAGGGGGTGGAGTATTTCCCCATCGGCATCGTGTTGAACCTGCGGCCACGGATCAACCGTGAGAACTCGGAGGTGACGATGCAGATCGAGACCATCATCTCCTCGATCTCGCCGGAGTCGGCAGCCAAGCTGGAGGCCAGCTCCGGCGATATCACCTTTTCGCCCATCGTCGACAACCGCCAGGTCGAGACCTACGTGCGCGTTGCCGACGGCACTCCCTTCATCATCGGCGGGTTGCTGTCGACGGACGATCAGGAAGCCCGCATCAGTCTCCCCTTGCTGTCGAGCATTCCCGTCATCGGGCGCTTGTTCACCCGCGAACGTGTCGAACATGAGCGTCGTGAGGTCATCGTTGTCTTGACGCCGCACATTGTGCCGCAGGATGCGCGCAGCTTTTCCCAGTTGATCCCCAAGGACTCGGACATTTTTGATCGCTTCGACTACACCCTGTTCCGCAATGCGTACCGCGTGCGCGATGATGAGGTGTGGGATTTGAAGTTCATTCAGGACAGCCCGATTCTGCGCAACATCGTGACGCAGATTCGTGACTACGCCCAGGAGGATGTGACGATCCGGCGTCAGGCGCCCTTTGTCAGCTTCCTGGCAGGAAAGATCCCTGGAGAAGATGTCCTCGTGCGGCGCATGTTGCGGGACATTGTTGCAAAGCTGGAATTCGGCGACCAGGTTGATGTGGCGAAGGTGTTCTTCTTCGAAACGACGACCGACGACAATCTGATGGACCGCCCTCTTGGTGATGCCCTTGCCGATGTCCTGGCGACCCCTGGGCGGGGTCTGGTGTTGACCTACGAGGCCAGTGATGAGCCGACGGATGGGGCCTACTTCACCTACCCCTTTGCCACGGTTCACGACACACTCGTTCCAGAGGACGAGCGGGAACGGATCCTGTTTCTCCGGAGCCTCAACCCGGTCGGTGCAGACGATCAAGCCCTGCGCTGGTCGATTCTGCTCAGCGACAAGCAGGACGTGGCACATCTGCGCAATGTGCTCATTCTCAAGCGCCTGCTGGAACTCAACGACAAACTGCCACAGACCCTGCAGGCCTTTCAACCAGGTCTGCAGATTCTGTTTCCGAGTCGGGAAGATATGGTCAATCGGTATCACCTGATCGACAGTGACGTGGCGCAGCTGTTCTATGAAACGTCGGCCAGTCAGTACTACCCGGCCTTTGAACGGGTGTTCAATCGGCGCGTGCGTGAGGTGGAAAATATTCTCGGCCCCGGAGGCGTGCGATGAGGCGCACATGCTGGTTGTTGGCAGCGGCCCTGCTGGTGCTGGTTGCCTGTGGGCAAGAACCGGACCGAATCGTGTCTGCAGAGACAGAGGATGGTCGTTGGGAACTGACCCTCGAAGCGCGCAAGAACGTGTTGCGGTCGGGGGAGAATCTGGTAGTACGGGTAACGTTGAAGAGTCTGGCCGGTCAGCCGGCATCGACCTTCCGTGACACCATCGATTTCGTCAGTAATGCCGGCACGGTAAGCCCGAACCGTCTCGTGTTCACCTTTGTTGGAACACAGGATACGACCTATGCCGGCACCGGCAACACAACGGCATACAGCGACTGGGTTACCTATTCCCTGTCGACTTCTTCCAGCCAGGCCAATGAGAATCGACAGGGAGAGATCAGTGCTCTGTTTCGGGACCTTGAGGCGGTGCTGAAGATTCGGATCGTGCAACAGTGAACCACTTCGTGGTTTCTGAGTGTTTGGCTGTAGCAGATTTTTTCTACCCCCGGTAGTTTATCTACCCCAGATAGATCGCCTCATCCGGCCAGCTGGCGTCCAGATTGGCGCCCGGCATGTTGACTTTCGGCAAGTAGTTGTGTTCGCGGCGGATCAGGCCGAGGATGCGCATGGTGCGTACTTCCTGAATGCAGTCGCCGCCGTGGTTGTTCTGAATGGACGGCAGGATCTTTCCCTGCAGACTGTCGGCGACGTCACTGTCCGACGCCCCCTCGATGATCATCACCAGCGCGATGTGGCCGTCGGTTTCGGCCAGGTAGCTGTCACGGATCAACTCTGAAAAAACGTTGGCCACGTTTGGTTCGTTGCGGATTTCCTCTTCAATCTGCGCCCGTGTTACCCCCAGTCGAAACTTGATGTTGACCATGTGTTGTGTGGTCAACGCCGTGCCATCTCTGCCGCGTTCCCGATCGATGGCGGCGTAGTAGCGTACGCGCCCTTCGTTCTCCATGCGGGTGCGCTTGCGGCGCACGGTACGCACGGGTACACCGGTTGTGGTGGCGATGCGATTGTCGGAAGTCCGTGGATTGCGAATCAGGGCTCGAAGGATGGCCCGTTCCTGGCTGTCAAAGTGGTCCATGGCCGTAATTGTACCTTTCAATCAAGAGAATGTCATAATATAGGCCAAGTATAGCGGCCCGAGTAGCCCTTTGTTGTCCATGATATCGGACTCTATAGCAAGAATTGGGATTGACACTGTGTGGTCTCCCGGTATATTATGCAGTTCACTTCTGAAAACCCGATAGTTTGGCCCCCGCCATCGCTTGCACCCGCAAGTGGCACGCATGGCACACGCGGGGGTCTCCCCTGATGGTTCATCCTCCCGGATTCGACGCGGCTCTCCCTCCGTTTTGACCTACTTGACCGGCCAGGACGACCATCTGTATCCGGAGGTTGTACAGGCATGAAGTACCCCGCGGCATTTCCCCCCAAGCAGGGGATGTATGACCCGGCCCACGAGCACGATGCCTGCGGCATCGGCTTCGTCGCCCACATCAAGGGTCAGCGCTCACACGACATCGTACAACAGGCCCTTGATGTCCTGGTCTGCCTGGACCATCGCGGAGCTCGGGGCGCCGAGGAAAACACGGGTGATGGCGCCGGCATCCTCATCCAGATCCCGGATCGTTTTCTGCGTCAGCAGATGGCGGCAGCAGGTGTGGAGCTGCCTGCAGCGGGGTTGTATGGTGTGGGTGCCGCATTTCTGCCTAGAATCCACGAGTCGCACCGGAGTTTCTGCGAGCTCGCCTTTGAAGCGATCGTTCAGGACGAGGGTCTGCGTGTGCTGGGCTGGCGGGATGTGCCCACGGACAACGGCGCCATCGGTATGTGGGCGCGGTCCCACGAGCCCTTCATGCGTCAGATCTTTGTTGGCCGTGGGGAGGATGGCGGCGACGATGTCACCGACGCAGGCATCATGGCCTTCGAGCGCAAGCTCTATGTGATTGGCAAGCGCGCCGCCCACGAGATCCGCCACAGTGACGAAGAAGAAGGGGATGCTTTCTATCTGGCGAGCCTGTCCTGTCGCACGTTGGTCTACAAGGGCATGCTCACACCCGACCAGGTGCAGAGCTACTTTCCCGATCTGAGCGATGAGCGGCTGGATGCATCCATTGCACTGGTGCACTCCCGCTTTTCGACCAACACCTTCCCCAGTTGGGAACGCGCCCACCCGTACCGCTACCTGATTCACAACGGTGAAATCAACACATTGCGGGGCAACGTCAACTGGATGAAGACGCGTGAGCCCATGATCCATTCGGGCGTTTTCGACGAGGATCTCGTCAGCCTGTTTCCGATCATCGAGGAGGATGGCTCGGACTCGGCCATGTTCGACAACTGCCTCGAATTCCTCCATCTCGGTGGACGCTCGTTGCCACACGCATTGATGATGATGATTCCCGAACCGTGGGAGCGTCATGAGAGCATGTCCGACGAGAAACGGGCGTTCTACGAGTTCCATGCCTGCATGATGGAGCCATGGGATGGTCCGGCGTCGGTGGGTTTCACCGATGGCACGGTGGTGGGTGCCACCCTCGACCGCAATGGTCTGCGGCCTTCGCGCTACTACATCACCAAGGACGACCGCGTCATCATGGGCTCCGAGGTCGGCGTATTGCCCGTGGACGCCGACAACGTGTTGCACAAGGGGCGTCTGCAGCCGGGGCGCATGTTCCTGGTCGATACCAGGGCGGGGCGCATCATCGCCGACGACGAACTCAAGCATTCGGTCGCCAACGAGCATCCCTATCGCCAGTGGCTCGACGACAACCTTGTCGACCTGCACGACGTAGCCGACGTGCCCCACGAGTCGATTGTCCGTGACCACGACATAATTCTGCAACATCAACAGGCCTTCGGCTTCACCTTCGAGGACCTGCGGGTGCAATTGGGGCCCATGGCCCGCGACGGCTTGTGGCCAATTGGTTCCATGGGCAACGACGCGCCGCTGGCGGTGCTCTCGGATCGACCGCATCTGCTGTATAACTACTTCAAACAGCTCTTCGCCCAGGTCACCAATCCGCCCATCGACCCGATCCGTGAAGAACTGGTGACGGCAACGGAGACGACCCTGGGGGCCGAGCGCAATCTGCTGGTGCCGGAGCCGGCCAGTTGCCGACAGATCCGCCTGGAAAATCCGGTGCTGACCGATGCTGAACTGGCCAAGTTGAAAAAACTCGACCTGCCCGGATTTCAGGTGCGGGTGCTGCCCATGCTGTTCGCCGCCGCCGGCGGTGAGGTCGGCCTGCGCAGTGCCCTCGATGAGTTGTTCCGGACCGCCGAGGCGGCCATCGACGATGGTGCCAACATCCTGATCCTGTCGGACCATGGGGTGGATGAACAGATGGCGGCGATCCCGGCGCTGCTGGCGTCGGCGGGGCTGCACCATTTCCTCATCCGCAAGGGCAAGAGGGCCCGCACCGGTCTGGTTCTTGAGACGGGTGAGCCCCGCGAGGTGCATCACTTCTGCCTGCTGCTGGGCTACGGCGTGAATGCCATCAATCCGTACATGGTCTACGAGTCGCTCGCAGATATGATCGACGAGAAGATGCTCGTCGATATCGATCTCGAAACGGCAATGGCCAACTACAACAAGGCGGTGCTCAAGGGAGTCGTGAAGGTGATGTCGAAGATGGGCATTTCCACCTTCAAGTCATACCGGGGCGCCCAGATCTTTGAGGCGATCGGCATCAAGACGTCTGTCATCGACGAGTTCTTTACCTGGACAGACTCACGCATCGAAGGCATCGGCCTCGACGTCATCGCCGAAGAGGCGCGTCGCCGGCACGATGCAGCATTCCCTGCCTATGGCACCAATGGCGTCGCCCTGGCCACGGGCGGCGAGTATCAGTGGCGGACCGACGGTGAGCATCACCTGTTCAATCCGAAGACTGTGCATCTGCTGCAGAAGGCAGCACGGACGAACGACTTCGCCACATATAAGCAGTTTGCCGAACTGATCGATGATCAGACCGAAAATGACCGGATGGCGACACTGCGTGGTCTGCTCGAATTCGTCGATCCCGAAGGTGGCGGCGTGCCCCTCGAAGAGGTCGAATCGGTTGAGGCGATCACCCGACGTTTCAAGACGGGCGCCATGTCGTACGGGTCGATCAGCAAAGAGGCGCACGAGGCTCTGGCGGTTGCCATGAATCGCATCGGTGGTCGGTCCAACACCGGCGAAGGGGGCGAAGACCCCCAACGCTACACCCTCGAAGCCAACGGTGATTCGAAGAACTCCGCCATCAAGCAGGTCGCTTCCGGACGCTTCGGTGTGACCAGCAACTACCTGGTCCATGCCAAGGAACTGCAGATCAAGATGGCCCAGGGCGCCAAACCCGGCGAAGGCGGCGAGTTGCCCGGCGGCAAGGTTTATCCCTGGATCGCCAAGGTGCGCCAGTCGACGCCCGGTGTAGGATTGATTTCCCCGCCGCCGCATCACGACATCTATTCGATCGAGGACCTGTCGGAACTGGTCCACGATCTGAAGAATGCCAACAAGGACGCCCGCATCAACGTCAAGCTTGTGTCCGAAGTGGGCGTTGGCACCGTCGCTGCCGGCGTCGCCAAGGGCAAGGCCGACGTTGTCCTCATCAGCGGCCACGACGGGGGCACGGGTGCCTCGCCGCAAACAAGCATCAAGCACGCAGGTCTGCCGTGGGAGCTGGGGCTGGCCGACGCCCATCAGACGCTGGTCCTCAATCATCTGCGTGATCGTATCGTCATCGAAACCGACGGTCAGCTGAAGACCGGTCGGGACGTGGCCATCGCCTGTCTGCTCGGCGCCGAAGAGTTCGGTTTCGCCACTACGGCGCTGGTGTCGATGGGCTGCATCATGATGCGTGTCTGCCACCTCGATACCTGTCCCGTTGGTGTGGCTACACAGAACCCGGAGCTGCGCAAGAGGTTTGCAGGTACGGCTGACAACGTCGTCAACTTCATGCACTTCATCGCCGAGGATCTGCGACTCGTCATGGCCCGTCTCGGCTTTCGCACGATCGACGAGATGGTCGGTCGTACCGATCGTCTGCGGCAGCGCCACACCGACCACTGGAAAGCCAGGGATCTGGACCTGTCACCGTTGCTGCATCGACCGGATGTTGGTGCCGACGTGGGGCTGTATTGCACACAGACACAGGATCACGGCATCGCCGAGTCCCTCGACATGACGACGTTGCTCGAAGTCTGCCGTCCCGCCATCGACCGGGGTGAACCGGTGCGCGGCGAGTTTCCCATTCTCAACACGAATCGCGTCACCGGCACAATTACCGGTAGTGAGATCACCAAACGGTATGGTCCGGACGGATTGCCCGAGGACACGGTGCACCTCAAATTCACCGGCTCCGCCGGACAGAGCTTCGGCGCTTTCATCCCGCCGGGCATGACGCTGGAGCTTGAGGGGGATGCCAATGACCACTTCGGCAAGGGGTTGTCCGGCGGCAAGCTGATTCTCTACAAGCCGGCAGGTTCCACCTTCAGGTCGCGCGACGAGATCATCGTTGGCAATGTCGCCTTCTACGGCGCTACGTCGGGCGAAGCCTACATCCGCGGCAAGGCGGGTGAACGCTTCTGTGTGCGCAACTCCGGGGCGACAGCCGTCGTCGAGAGCGTCGGTGATCACGGCTGCGAGTACATGACCGGAGGCCGTGTCGTTGTTCTCGGGCCCACGGGGCGCAACTTCGCCGCCGGCATGTCGGGAGGTATTGCCTACGTCCTCGATGACTTCGGCGACTTTGCCGGTCAGTGCAACACCGAGATGGTCGATCTCATGCCGTTGAACGAGGATGATCTGGTCGAGGTGCGCCGCCTCATAGAACGCTACGAACGCTACACGAAGTCACCCCTGGGTCGCGAGATCCTCGACCACTGGCCAGAACGCGCCAAGCTCTTTGTGAAGGTATTCCCTCGCGATTACCGGCGGATGCTGGCCTCTATAGAGCGGGCCCGTCAGTCCGGTCTTTCCGGAGATGATGCAGTGATGGATGCCTTCATTGAGAACAGAGACGACGTCGCCAGAGTGGCGGGGCACTGATATGGGAAAGCCCACTGGATTCCTCGAGACCAAACGAGAACTGCCTGCTGACCGTGATCCCGTCGAGCGCCTGCAGGACTTTGATGAGATCCACCTGCATCTGAGCGACGCGACGCTACGTGATCAGGGGGGCCGATGTATGGATTGCGGCGTGCCGTTCTGTCATACGGGCACGACCCTGCCGGTGAACTCGCCATTCGCTTCGGGTTGCCCCATCAACAATCTGATCCCCGAGTGGAACGACCTCGTCTACCGCGGCTTGTGGCGGGAGGCGCTGGACCGCCTGCACAAGACGAACAACTTCCCCGAATTCACCGGCCGCGTCTGCCCGGCACCGTGTGAGGGTTCGTGTGTTCTGGGGATCAACGATCCCGCCGTGACGATCAAGAACATCGAAGTATCGATCATCGACAAAGCCTGGGAAGAGGGCTGGGTTGTAGCGCAACCACCACAACGACGAACCGGCAAGACGGTCGCCGTTGTCGGTTCGGGGCCGGCCGGTATGTGTGCTGCGATGCAATTGAATCGAGCCGGGCACCAGGTTACGGTGTATGAGCGGTCCGATCGCATTGGTGGACTCTTGATGTATGGCATCCCCAACATGAAACTCGACAAGCGCTACATACAACGCCGCGTTGATCAGATGGAGGCGGAGGGCATCAGTTTTGTCACCAATACCGAAATCGGCAAGGACATTCCCGCCCAGACTCTGATCGACAATCATGATGCCGTGGTATTGTGTATCGGTGCTTTGAAGCCACGTGACCTGCCCAAACCCGGTCGTGAACTCAAGGGCATCCACCAGGCGTTGGACTTTCTCCATGCCAACACCAAGTCGCTGCTCGACTCGAATCTGGCGGACGGGAACTACATCTCTGCCAAGGACAAGAATGTGATCGTCCTCGGTGGCGGTGACACGGGCACGGACTGTGTCGGGACGTCTCTGCGGCATGGCTGCAAGAGTCTGTTCCAGTTCGACATCATTCCCGAGCCGCCGATGGAACGGAGCCCCGACAATCCGTGGCCCGAATGGCCCAAGGTGTACAAGCTTGACTATGGCCAGGAAGAGGCCAAAGCTCTGCACGGCGAGGACCCACGCAAGTATCTGCTGAGCACGGTCAACTTCCTCGACGATGGCAACGGCAACGTACGTGGCCTGGTGACGCAGGAAGTGGAGTGGGTGAAATCCGAGGGTGGCCCGCCCTTCCGCGAAGTGCCTGGCACCGAAAAGGAGTGGCCCGCAGAGCTGGTCCTGTTGTCCATGGGCTGGCTGGGCCCGCAGGACACGATTCCGGAAGCGCTGGGTCTGGAACGGGACCAACGCTCGAATGTGAAAGCGGAAGCCGGCAAGTATATGACCAGCATCCCGGGCGTGTTCGCCGCCGGCGATGTGCGCCGTGGCATGAGTCTGGTGGTGTGGGCCTTCAAGGAAGGTCGCGAGGCGGCGCGGGAATGTGATCGCTATCTCATGGGGGCCACGTCCCTGCCCTGAACCATGACTGGATGCTCACGAAGCTCTAGGTAAACCAACGATACGCCCTTGTGAACCAGATGTTCACGAGGGCGTTTTCACAAGCAGGCGGAAAATGGCCAAACTGACCGATGAAGTCTCCAGTTTCAGTGACTCCCAACATTACCTGTTGCTGGACCCTGATCTGAAGAGCCACGCTGAACCGTTGTTGACCCACTGGTGCGATGAAGTGGGTGTCGTGGTCTCGCAAGAGAGTATGACACGGGCGCTGCGTAGCGTGGCCCGACTCGATGTGCCCCTGCCACATCGGCAAAGGTTCCCGGAGTTGTTGCGCGCCTTCCTGGAGTTCCTGCCATCCACCGGGCGGTTTCCCCGCGGCAACGAGTGGGCGGAGCGCCTGGAGGAGATGGAGGCGGGTTACGAGGCAAGCTTTCGTGATGATGGGTCGGTTCGTGGTGCGACGGTACGCAAGGCCGGCAGCGACACAGGCCGCAACGATCCGTGTCCCTGCGGCAGCGGCAAGAAATACAAGAAGTGCTGCATGTCACTGCTGGGGAGCTGAGTCATGACCAATTTGCCAAAGCGTCGGCTCGGCCGTTCGGCGATGACCCCTGCTGCCATCGGTCTTGGCGGTGCCTGGTGGCAGCAGGCAGGCAGACAGGGCACGATTGCCGGCATCCGCACCGCCCTCGATCTGGGCATGGATTTTCTCGATACCTATCCAGGACAGAACGAGGAGATCTGGGGAGAGGTCATCGCCGCCGCCGGTTGTCGTCAGCGGATCTATCTGCAGGCGAAAGTCAGCAGCCATGTGCGCAACGAACGCACCTCAGATCATTCGGCGAAAAAAACCAGAGCCAGCGTCGAGGCGAGCCTGCGGGATCTGCGCACCGACTATCTCGATTGTGTACTGATCCACGGATACGACCAACCCGAGCAACTGGAAGCCGGGGACTTTCTTGATCCGCTGGCGCCGGGCAACGCCCTCGATGAACTGCTGAAAATGAAGGCGGAGGGCCTCGTGCGGCACATCGGTCTGGGGGCGCGCTCAGCCCAGGTGCACCAGCGCGCCATCGCCACAGGTCACATTGAGTTGATCCTCACCTACCTCGAATACAACCTGCTGACGCAGGCGGCGGCGACGGAACTGTTCCCTCTGTGTCGGGCGCAGGATGTGGGGGTGATCCTGGCCAGTCCGCTGGCCATGGGGCTGCTCACAGGCGCACAGCCTGACGCGGAGGATGAGCAGCGCAAGGTGCGCGACCTGGTCGAGCCGAGGGCGCAACGGATGTGGCAGTGGTGTCAGTCAAGGGGTGTCGACATCCGCCATCTGGCGGTACAGTTCTGCCTGGCGGCGCCCGTGGCGGGATTCGTACTGCCTGGTCAGGCGAGTGCAGATGAGGTGCGCACGTCGTACGAGGCTGGTGTGGCGGTTGTCGGGGAGGATGTGTGGCGGGCGTTCGGGGCTGAGTTTGGCATCGATGTGACCGAGTTGATCTGAAGAGCTTCAAGATCACGCAGTTTACCAAATATCTCTCGGATATTGACAAGGTTCAGTGATCTAGGTTAACATCGTAAACAATGAATCGAAGAGATATTCTTTCCCATGCCTGCGAGTTGTACCTGCAGGGCGGCATCGAAGCGGTGTCCATGCGTCGCCTGGCGCGGGAGCTCGGGGTAACGGCCCCGGCCTTGTACAGGCACTATGCCAGTCGCGAGGAAATGCTGCTGGATGTTGTCAGTGAGTCCTACCGCCTGTGCGCCGAACATCTGTCGAAGGCGCTCTCGGGGCGGACGCCCGCCGAACGTTTTGACCTGGCCGGCGAGGGGTATCTCAATTTTGCCCTCGGTCATCCCAAGTTCTATGAAATGATGCATGCGCCGGCCCACACACTGGGCGTGGAAGCATTTCCAGCGGATCTGATGGCGCGAATGGATGGTGTGGGACAGTTCTTCAACGATCGCGTGCGCGAGTGCATCGAGTCCCAACTGCTGCGGCCTCTTGGGGCCCAGGAAATTTCACTGACTCTGTGGGCGCATGCCCACGGGCTGATCTCCATCTACCTGCGGGGCTGCTTGCACATGGACGAAGAGGCATTCAGGCTGGTGTTCCATGAGTCCAACCGGCGCATCATGCACGGCATGGTGACGCCGATGTACGAGTCGACGCGAGAGCATCTGCTGCCGGCCCCGGAGGTTGTCGCATGAGAACACTTCGTCCTGTCAGCCGAGGTCTGGTGATTGTCTGTCTGTGCGCCCTGACTGCAGTCGCCCAGACGATGCCAGCCGTCATACCAGCCGCCACGCCGGCCAATGAGCTGTTGCTGAGTGTCGATGATGTCGTGCGTCTGGCCTTGGAGCGCAGCCGTGATCTGCATGCTGCCGCAGAAGATCTCGCCGAAGCCCGTGCCCAGGCGTCAGAGACGTGGGGTCAGGTCTGGCCACAGGTCAGCGCCTCGGCCAGCTACGTGCGCAATATTTCTCCCGCCGTCTCCTTTGTGCCGGCGCGGGTCTTCGATGCCACCGCCGCCGCGGATGAGTTCATCTCGTTGCAGTTCGGTGCCGACAACAGTTGGCAGAGCGCCATCCGCGTCGAGCAGGCCCTGTTCGACCCGGCCCTGCTGGTCAGCACCAACGCTGCTGAGCGTTTTGAGCGCTTGCAGGTAGAGGTGCTGCGTGGCCGCACTCAGGAGGTTGCTACGCGGGTGCGACTGCTCTGTTACGAACTGTTGCTGCGCGCGCAGGAGGTCCGCCTCACCGAGCGCTCGTTGGAGCGGGTGCGCCAGGCGCTGGCCGAGACCGAAGCACGTTCCCGCGCCGGCATGGCCACAGCATACGATGCCCTGCGTCTGCAGGTGGAGCTGGCCAACCTGCAGCCTGCACAACTGCGTGCCCGCAACGCCGTCGCCGCGGCGCAGCGACAACTGGCGGTGGAACTCGACCTTGAAGCGCCCCGTCGTCTGCGCCTGACCCAGACAGGGGCGTTGACGGATACGCTGCACTTTCCCGCCCTGACGGCGGTTGCCGATTCCACGGAGATCTTCGTGGGTCTGGCCCTGGTGCAGCGCTCCGACATGCGACAATTGGAACAGCTTGTAACGCTGCGCCAGACCCAGGTGCGCCTCGAGCAGGTCGACTACCTGCCCACTGTGTCCCTCTTTGGCAGCTGGGACGTACAGGCGCAGCAGAATGGCAGCCCCGATTTCTTTGGTACCGAGTTGTCCCGCGCGACCAGCAAGTTGGCCGGTGTCAGCCTCAGGCTGCCGCTGTTTACCGGGTTGCAGCGCAATGCACGCGTGCATCAACGCCAGGCCGTGCACCGTCAGGCCAGGACACAGTTACAGCTTGGGCGTGATCAGGCGGCGGCGCAGGTCCGTGATCTGCTCGCGTCGCTGCTGGAGTCCGGCGCCCGCGAGCACGCGCAACGACGAGCCGTGGCCCAGGCGGGGCGAGGGTATGAAATTGCTATGGCCCGCTATCAGAAGGGTGTCGGCAGTCGGTTGGAAATGACCGACGCCGAGATGGCTCTGCGCCAGAGCGAATTCAACCATGCCCACGCCGCACATGATGTGCTGACGACGCGGGCCCGTCTCGACTTTGCTGTGGGCCGAGTCACCCCGGTAGACAACCCTCCGACCCTGGAGGGTCCGCAATGAGCGCGCCGTCCATGAAGGATCTCATCATGTTCTCAGGTTTTCACATGGCCCGCCCCGTCGCCGCTGCGATGGTCCTCTCCCTGGCTCTGCTGATGGCGTGTGGCGAGCAACCCGCCGCTCCGGACGCTCCCCTGCTGCAGGACACGCGTCGTGTCATCAACGTCGAGACCGTGACCCTCCAGACGCAGGAGTTTCAGGATGCCATTCGCCTGACGGGCACGATTGCCGCAGATCGGATGGTAACTGTCGCCGCCGAGGAAGCTGGCACGGTCGCCGAGGTGCTGGTCGACAAGGGTGCCACCGTCGCCGCCGGGCAGGTGCTGCTGCGTCTCGACGATGGTCTGCTGCAGGCCCAGCGCGACGAGGCCCACGCCCACGCCAGGCTGGCGGCTGAATTGTGGGAACGGGTGCGGCGGCTCTACGAAGAGGATGACATCGGCACCGAAAGTGGTTTCCTGGAGGCGCGCTACACCGCCGAGGGAGCCGCGGCGCGCCTGGCGCTCATCGACGAGCGGCTCCAGCGCACGGTGATTCGAGCGCCCTTCGCCGGCGTGCTCGATTCGCGTCTGGTGGAAGTGGGTTCCGTCGTCGCTCCCGGCCAGGCGATCGGCAGCATCGTCGATCTCGAACCGCTGAAAGTGGTCACCGGCGTACCGGAGCGTTACGCCGGTGACGTCAGCATCGGCGCCGCCGCCGGTGTCGGTCTCAGTGATCTTGGCTACGAGGGCACGGCGCAAGTGTCATATGTGGGAGCTCAGGTGCACCCGGCGAACCGCACGTTCCTGGTGGAACTATCGCTGGCGGCTCCGGTCGTTGGTGCCAAGCCGCAGATGGTGGCCGAAGTCGTGCTGCAACGGCGACTGCTTGCCGATGTGGTTGTCGTACCGCGGCAGGCGCTGGTACGCACCGAGGCCGGTTATGCGGCCTACGTTGTCACGGGCTCGGCCAACAGCGCCACGGCCGATGCCCGGGTCGTGACCATGGGACCTTCGGCCCGTGACATGGTGGTGATCACCGACGGGTTGTCCTCAGGAGATCAGTTGATCGTCGTCGGCCAGCAGCAAGTGGCCAACGGTGACCGCGTGCGGATCGTGACCAAATGATGATGGGGCAGGATGACATGCCGACCCCTGGTGCCGGGCGCGCCGGCGGTGATTCATACAAGGAACTGGCAATTACTTCGTGGGCCGTGAACCACGGCACATCGGTGCTGATCATGTTTTTCATCATCACCGTTGCCGGTGTGATGGCCTACCAGACAATTCCGAAGGAATCCTTCCCCGAGATCGAAATCCCGATGATCGCGGTCAATACGATCTACCCGGGCGTGTCACCCAAGGACATGGAGTCGCTCGTCACCCGAGTGCTGGAGCAGGAGCTCAACACCGTACCAGACCTCAAGGAGCTGACATCGACCTCGGTGGAGGGGTACTCGAGCATCGTCGCCGAATTCACCACGGCTGTCAATATGGACGAGGCGCTGCAACGGGTACGGGAAAAGGTTGATCTGGCCAAGCCCGATCTGCCGGAGGATGCCGAAGAGCCGAACATTTACGAGTTCGACTTTCAGGAAGTGCCGATCATGCAGGTCAACCTGTCCGGCGCCTATGGGCTGGTGCGCCTGAAGGAGATCGGGGAAGAGCTCGAGGACCTGCTGGAGCAGATCCCCACCGTGTCGCGTGTCGATCTACGGGGGGGAAGAGAACGCGAAGTGAAGGTCGACGTCTCCCTGTCACGACTGCAGTTCTATGGTGTGTCCCTCGAAGATGTGGTCGACGCCATCCGAGATGAGAACGTCAACATTCCCGGCGGTTCCATCGACGTAGGTGAGATGAAATTTCTTGTGCGCATTGACGGTGAACTGGATGATCCACTGGAGATCCGTGATATCGTTGTCGATACGCGCGACGGCCGCCCCATCCACGTGCGCGATCTTGCTACTGTCGATTTCGGCTTTGCCGATGTCGAAAGTTATGCGCGGCTCGATGGCAGTGTTGTGGTCACCCTGGATGTCGTCAAGCGCTCCGGCGAGAACATTATCGAAACAGCGGACGCCGTGCGCGCCGCCGTGGCGGCCATGCAGCCGCTGTTCCCACCGACCACGGTGGTCAAGATCACCACCGACATGTCACAGGACATTCGCATGATGGTGAGCAGTCTGGAGAACAACATCATCTCCGGCCTGCTGCTCATCGTTGCGGTGCTGCTGTTCTTCCTCGGCGTGCGCAACTCCGCCTTGGTCGGCATCGCCATCCCCACGTCCATGCTGCTAGCGTTTCTGGTGCTTAGCCTCCTCGGCGTGACCATGAACATGGTCGTGCTGTTCTCGTTGATCCTGGCCCTTGGCATGCTGGTGGACAACGCCATCGTGGTCGTGGAAAACACCTATCGCTACGTCGAGGAGGGGTGGGATCGTGCGGCGGCGGCGCGCAAGGCGACGGGCGAGGTTGCCGTGCCCGTCATTGCCGCAACGCTGACGACCCTTGCAGCCTTCGGCCCCCTGTTGTTCTGGCCGGGCATCACCGGTGAATTCATGAGTTACCTGCCGCTGACGTTGATCGTCACGCTGTCGAGTTCGCTGTTTGTTGCCCTCATCATCGTCCCCGTTCTGTGCGCCCGCTACCTGCGACTCGAGGGCGAGGTGTCCAAGCCCATGCCACGGGCGGGCCGCTGGCTGCTGCTGGTTGCCGGTCTCTTGCTGGTGATTCCCATGGCGCTGTCCAACGGCTTCACCACGGCGCTGATGGCGGCGACCGCGCTGATCTGCTGGCTCGCCCATCATTTCTTTCTGGGCCCGCTGGCGCGCCGCTTCCAGACCGGAGGTCTGCCGTGGCTCATGGACGGCTACGAAGTCGCACTGCGATGGGCCCTGGGGCATCGCCTGTTGTCGGTCCTTGGCACGGTTGCCGGCTTCGTCGTCATCGTTGTCCTCTTCGGCAAGTACAACAGTGGCGTCGAGTTCTTTCCTGAGGACATCCCGCCCAAGCAGGTCTGGATCGATGTCGAGACACCTGTGGGCACACGGGTGGAATTCACCAACGACATCATCCGCGTCCTCGAGGCGGAAGTCGTCAATGTTCCGGGCTATGGTGATGCGGAGTCGGGGGTGGCCACAGTGGGGGGTGGTGGCAATACGCTGATGGGCAGCTCCCAGGGGCCCAACTCCGGGCGCCTCATGGTCAGCTTTGTCGACTACCAGGATCGCGAGCAGAATACCAACGAAACCATGGCCCTCATGCAGGAGCGGCTGGGGCTTGGTGTGGCGGGCGCCGAGATCAGTGTCAACAAGCCGCAGGAGGGGCCACCCTCAGGGCCGCCGGTGAACGTCGAGATCGTCGGTAAGGATCCGGAGACTCTGAAAGAGCTGTCCGATCGCGTTGTCTACATCCTGCGCAACTCGGCGGTGAGTACCAGGCTGACAGGTTTGGTGAGTGATCTGGATGAGGCGCGCCCGGAGCTGTCCGTACATGTCGATCGCGAAAGGGCGGCGCTGTACGGACTGTCCACCTCCAAGGTGGCGGGCATGGTCCGTACTGCCGTGCAGGGCACGGAGGCGACGCAGTACCGCACGGGCAACGATGAGTACGATGTGACCGTGCGACTGGCCGAACCATGGCGCAACAACCTGGAGTCCTTGCGGGATCTGACAGTGACCAATGAACCCGGAGACCAGGTGCCGCTGGTGTCCGTCGCCAGTTGGGACGTTGGTGAGGGCCTCGGCTCGATTCGCCGCAAGGATATGGATCGTGTCGCCACGGTCAGCTCGCAGGTCAAGGAAGGGTATCAGAAAAACTCGGTTCTTGTGGAAGTGCAGGAGACGCTGGCGACCTTCATCGCCAAGGAGCTGCCACCGGGATACACCGTGCGGTATACGGGTGAGTCGGAGGATCAGGCGGAGGCCGAGGCGTTTCTGTCGAATGCCTTTCTGGTGGCACTGGGGCTGATCGCCTTCATCCTTGTGACGCAATTCAACTCGGTCGTCAAGCCGGGCATCATCCTGACGTCGGTAATCATGTCCATCGCCGGTGTCTTGCTGGGACTGATGGTGTTCCAGATGCCCTTTGGCGTGATCATGACGGGCGTCGGCATCATTTCGCTGGCCGGGATCGTGGTGAACAACGCCATCATTCTCATCGACTACATCGATACCCTGCGTCAGCGTGATGGGCTGGATCTGCTGGAGGCGCTCGTGCGCGGGGGCCGCACACGCCTGCGACCGGTGCTGCTGACTGCCATCACCACGGCCCTGGGCCTGGTGCCCCTGGCGATCGGGCTCAACTTCGATTTTCTCGGCCTCTACACCGCCCTTGAACCGGACTTGTTCTGGGGCGGCGAGCAGGCGGCGTGGTGGGCGCCGATGGCGATCGCCGTGATTGCGGGGATACTGTTCGCCACGTTCCTGACGTTGGTCCTGGTGCCGGTGCTGTACTCGTTGAGCGAGGACACCATGGCATGGTTGCGGCGGCAGTTTGTTGGTGAGGTCGAGGGCGTGGAGCGGGGATAACCCAACAACACTGGACATCACTGCGTCCACAGTGCATTGTGTTAGACGCATCCTTCGCCGCGCGTAACAGGAGTAGATGATGGGCCTGCCCGGTGGTCTGGTATCGGATTTGGTTGTTGTGGGGAACTCTTCGGACGACCCCTTCGCCATTGACGTGGCTTTCGCGATGGGGCAATCCGAGGATATTGCGGACCTCATCAGCATGAAAATGTTCGCCAACTCCGAATTCTGTCCCCGCTTCATATCCGATGAACAGGACTTCGTCGACATCGGCAGCAAGCTCCACGGCAAGCGGGTCGTCATCGTCAGCACGAGCAATCTGGTGATGAGTCGGCAGAGTCTGGCCATGCGCAATCTGTTCATCGCCCGCGCCGCCAAGGAGAATGGCGCCGCCGCCGTTGTCCTTGTTGAGCCGGATCTCTACTACAGTGCGCAGGACCGCGGCGCCCGACCCGAACTGGGACCTCAGGGCGTCGAACGCAGCGTCCGCGATCTGAAGAAATTTGACGGACAACCCTTCACCGCCAAGCTCTACGCGCAGCTGCTGAAGCTCGCCGGTGTCGATCGTGTGGTGACGGTACACAATCATTCGGACGCAGTGCAGACCATCTTCTCAGACGTCTTCGGAGGCGGCTTCCACAACCTGATCCCCTACGAGATCTACATCCACTATCTGCTCAATTCGAACATTGTCAGCTATGGTGAAGACGGAGAGGGGTTGGCATTGTGTGCGCCCGACAGGGGGGCACAGGACTTCGTTAAGGAGCTCTACGCCAAACTGCATCTGCCCAAAGCCAAGTTTATTCTGCTCAACAAGGAGCGCACCGGGGAGCGGGAACTGGAGATCTCCCTGGATGCCCAGAGCGAGTCCACCTTTGAGCAGCTCGACGGTCATGATATCGTGCTATTCGACGACATGGTGCGTACAGGTTCCACAGTGGTGAAGTCGTGTCAGTTTCTGAAAAAAATCAGTCCGGGCAAGACCGTGTTTGCCGTGACCCACTTTTATGCCAGCGAAGAGGGCCGCGAGAAGATGGCCAATACGTCGATCGACGAGATCCTGGCGCTCAACACCATGCCCACCATTCTCAATCGTGACGTCCAGGGCCGCCTGCGCAAGAAGATGGTGGTGCTCAAGATTGAGAAATGGCTGGCGCGCAATCTGTGTGAGATCCTGCAGGTTGCCACGCCGGAGTTGCCGGGTCTTTATCAGATCGACATGTCATCAAAGAACCGGCGTTTCAAGCGCAAGATCTGGTTCAGCGAAGAACTCCAGGAACTGCGCTGACGCCGGCGAGCCGACGCAAGAAAGATCAGGTCAGCCGCAACAGGTCCAGTGCGTCGCGCTCGATGCAGGCTTGGATCTGTGTTTCCTGCAGGCGCGGCAGCGCGGTGCCATCGAGCATCCTGTTCAGCCCGAGCAGTCCCTCGATCGAAGCGTCGATCGAAGTAAAGGGATAGTCGGTGCCAAAGAGCACCTTGGGCCAGATGCCGTACTCCTGCACCAGCATCAAACTCTGATACAACTGAAACGGCCGGTAATGCAGGGCGGACAAATCTGTGTAGACGTGGGGGTGTTTGCGTGCCACGACCACGGCTTCGCCTTCGTACGGATGACCGATGTGCGCCATGATGATGCGTACGTCCGGGAAGCGGGTGGCGACGGGATCCAGATGCCGGGGTAGTGTGCAGTCGATGGGTGCCTGGGCAACGAAGGTGGTGCCCGTGTGCAGCAACACCGGCAGGGCGTGATCCGTGGCGTACTGCCAGAGGGGATCGAGGCGCTCCTCGTGGGGATAGAAGCCGGCATACATGGATAACAACTTGATGCCTTTCATGCCCAGTTGCTGATGACCCCGCTCCATCTCGGCCTGCCAGCCCGGCTCTGTCGGATCGACGGAGAGGAAGCCGATGAGGCGCTGTGGATCCTGTGCCACGTAGGTGGCAACGTAGTCATCATCCACCCACAGTCCTGAGAGTCTGGCCTTGCCGCCAAAGACGACGACACGATCGGCGCGCTTGCCACCGGTGGCATTGTAGGCATCGAGCGTCACCGTCAGGTCGAGGTCGCCGCCGCCTTTGGCGCGTCGGCCCTGCGCGCGGAAATCATCGGTGAAATGATCAGGGTACTGCCAGGCATGGGTATGGACGTCGATGATCATGGGATGCTCTCGTAGGGCGAGGGGTCTGGCAGGGGATCCAGCAACAGGCTGGGTGGAGGCAGCAGCCAACTGGCCCGCAAGGAGGGCATGACAGTGACCAGGTTGGCACTCTGATTGCCGACGTAGCTGTCGCCGCTGCCGCCAGCACGACCGATGAGCAGGCGATCGGTTGTGTCCGTCTCGTCGGTCAATTCGACAGTGCCCGTCGAACCAAGGCCGTAGCCCTTGTCCCCGGGGTCCACCAGCTGGGCAAAGCGCACGCTGCGCAACCAACTCAGCCACATGTAGACGCTGTTGTTGTCGCAGGTGTCGATGCGGGCATCCTGTTGCAGGACCCAGCGGTAGCGGTCGCGCTCGTCCGCTGGTATAGG